>NC_014371.1:962500-1262500 GCF_000144405.1 Prevotella melaninogenica ATCC 25845 | reverse complement strand
TTCGATAGATAATGGTTTCTTGCTGTTCAGACGTGGACGTGTTATCGGTAGCAGTTATGATGAACGATACCGCCCAAAGGAGTTGTGCGGTCAGGAAGGATCACCGCTCTACAAGCGTGTATTTGGAGAACTGTATCTTACAGGCTTCGATGTAAGTTTTACCAAAAACTCATTCCAAGAAGATGATGATTTCGCAGAATTAATCAAACTTCTTCGTGAAGATCTCAACAAGGACAAAACATTTGACCTCTTTGCGCAGGGACAACACTACACCAAGCCCAGAACTCAAAAGGAGATAAAGAACATTGGAACTAAGCTCGTAAAACAAATCATATCTGGTTTTACGAAACCTATTGTGCACACGCCAAGCACAACTATTTCAACCCCTAACGATACAACACCTAAAAAGCCAGCGCTGGTTATCCCCGTAACTACTCCACAGACTCAAGCCAAGGTAGAACAAATCAAATCAACTCCAACTGATTTGTTCGATGGCATACCAGTTGACATCTTGTTAGATAATAATGAGAAAGTCGAACTGACTATCAAAACAGGAGAGGCCGTAGCAGGTTTGTACACTTTTAACGAAATAGCAGATGATAAATACGAAGCTACTATCAACCTGAAAAATAATGTATTCCAGCGATTTGCAAGTTCCCTATCAACACAAGAAGGACAAGAGCAGTTGTCGTATATGATTGAGGTGATGGTCGCTTCTGAGATAAGTATGATTAAAGGAGGTAGTGATGCTGCAACCAAGTTCCGCTCTACCTTCAACAATCTATTTGGAACTATTTAACGAATACGGTATATGTCATCTACCATACAAGTAATCAATCCGACCAACAAGCAAAACAACCAAGTGGTCATTGGGAACAACACCTTGCATTTCATGGATTCGCAAAGTAAACTTGACGATGAAGGCAAGTCAATCATCATAGATGAAGCTATGAAAATTTTAAGTCATTGCGTCAAACCTGGCACTAATGATTCAATAACGAATATTGCTGTTGGATATGTACAAAGTGGAAAGACTTTATCATTCACTACCTTAACCGCACTTGCGGCAGATAATGGGTATCGAATGATAATATATCTTACTGGAACAAAAACAAATCTTGAAAAGCAGACTTCTGACCGTCTGGCATCCGATTTAGACACCGACTCCTCGGATGTCTATAATCTTATGTCTGGAATTGATGATAACTTCACCTTAGACACCAGTATTAAGAATTTCTTGATACACACTGATGATGTTATCCTTATTCCTATATTGAAGCACTACAAGCACATTCAAAGACTGGCTGACACATTTGTTTCTCCCACTCTAAAGAGTTGCCTAAACAACTTGGGAGTTATCATTATAGATGACGAGGCAGACCAGTCCAGCTTCAACACATTTGCAAAAAAGAACACAGCTAATCCTGACTGGATTGAGGATGATTTCAGTAAAACATATGCAAGTATTCTTGCACTGAAGAAATCCTTGCCCAATCATTCGTATATTCAATATACAGCCACTCCACAAGCAGCTTTCTTGATTGATAACAGCGATATTCTATCACCAACATACCACACTGTTTTGACACCCGGCAAGGGTTATACTGGTGGTAAGTTCTTTTTCAAGAACAAGAACTATCAACTGGTGCACCTTGTTGATGATGCAGAAGTTTATCACCACAAGAGAAACCCACTAACAACAACTCCGAAATCTCTGATTGAGTCGTTGCAACAGTTCCTTGTTAGTGTAGCTATTGTTGTGTTCATTCAGAAACGTAAGAATGTAGATTTCCTATCTATGATGATTCACGTCGATGGACGATGTGACACAAATACATTATTTGCCAACTGGACGAAAAACGCTCTTCAGCAGTGGATTGATATTCTTACACTTGACGAGAAAGATCCAGGCAGAAAGCTCGTCTGCAAGAAATTCAAAAATGCCTACGACGAAATGACACGCTATATTCAAAATCCTCCATCATTTGATGAAGTGATGAAGAATATGGTCAAGGTTATTCTGCGTACCAAAATTCATTTGGTACAATCACAAGGTGGGTCTGTTGGTGACGACGGTATCTCGTGGAAGTCGGCAAAGGCAAACATTCTGATTGGTGCTGATATGCTCAATCGCGGTTTTACTATTGAAAAACTCTCGATGACCTACATGACAAGAACGACACAAGGGAAGTCTAATGCTGACACCATAGAACAGCGTTGCCGTTTCTTTGGTTATAAGATGGACTATGCTGATATTTGTCGTATCTACTTGTCGAAAAAGAGTCTTGTGGAATACAACGATTATGTTGAACACGAGGAGACCTTGCGTGCTAACCTGTCTCAATGTGAGACTTTGGAAGAGTTCTCTAAGCATAGCCATGCAATGTTGTTAGCCGAGACTCTTAACCCAACAAGAACCAATATCTTGTCGTCTAAATTAGTTCGCAACAAGTTGTCTGGTTGGAAACAGATGCCGTCTTTAGATTGCATCGACAACAACAAAATTCTCTTTGAGAGTTTCCTATCTAACATTCCTTCAACCGCATATACGGATTGCGAAAACTACGGTAATAACCCAATTCGTAACCATCGTTGGGTGAATATTCCTATCAATGATTTTATCGACTTCTTTAAATTGGTTAAGTATGAGGATGCACCGAACATTACCCGTAAGATAGTTACGATTCAGTATCTGTATTATCTCCGCGATTCTGTGAATGTTGACCATATTCGCTTGTATGAAATGGCGTATAAAGCCACCGTGCAATCTGGCGACATTCGTACTCGTAGCATAAAGGATGACAAGCCTAACAACCTGCAAGCTGGTCGTGCCGCAAATGGCTCATACCCTGGTGATATAAAATTCTGTACAGATAATGAGGTATGTGTACAGGTACACCATATAAAGATTAAGCAGCCTTTGCATAGGCTTAATAGTAAGGACTTATATAACCTTTGTATTTACTATCCCGAAAACTTGGCTACTTCCTTTGTCGGTTTGGATAGTGATGACGAGGATGATTAAGATTAAATGATAAGGCTATGAGCAACCTATATTCAACATACTCTCAACTCAGAGAAAGAAGAAAGGAGTCAGGTCTCTACGAGGTAGAAGATTTCATTATTGGAAAACCACACAAATTTGGTGCAACCGAGGATGGATTTCCTGTTATCTTCGTAGAATGTTGTGATGATGCTGTTTCAACTCCTATCCGCTTAAAAGCGATAAGTGTTGATTTCAGCCAACTCTGCACTTTAAAGGATGCTGGAGGAGAAACACTAACGAAGAAATACACTATCATTGTGCTTAATTCTTTGGAAGCAGACCTGCAAAGCTATTTTCTTGAAGTTTTTGCTATGGTGCTGAATAAGTTTTCCAGCACCCCCAGTGTTTCTCTCCTAAAAGCAGAAATATCCAAAGTGGCAAAAATCTTTATGATGCCGCCCTCATTCTCCGCAGTTGTGATACAGGGTTTATGGGCAGAGTTGTTTGTGATAGCCAATGCAAAATCTCCAGAAGATTTAGCTAAAGCATGGCACGTTACAGCTGAAGATAAATATGACTTTAACGATGGTAAGGATAAGATAGAAGTAAAATCAACGAGCAACCTTGATCGTGTTCACACATTTGCTTTAGAGCAGCTTAACCCAAATGCTGGCTCTGAACTTGCTATTGCATCCGTCATAACGGTTAGGTCTGGTCAAGGTGTAAACGTCTTTGACGTTCTTGATACTATCAGTCAAAGAGGGCTATCAATAGAGCAGATGTCAAAGATTCAGGAGATAGCCTATTTGACTATCGGCCCACACCTTGAAGAAGCAAAAAAGATAAAATATGATTTCACGCTTGCACTCAATTCATATATGAAGTTCGACTATCGCGATGTGCCATCTATAAAGAGTGAGCATGTTCCGTCAGGTGTTACCTCGGTACATTTTGCATCATGTCTGAAAGATGTAGAGCCGATTGATTTATCTGCAACCAATAGCGGTTTATTAAAGTTTATGTGATATGGCAAAAGTGAATTACCCCAAGGGCGAAAAACTGGCAAGACTGTTACTTGATGTCTTGGCAAAAGAGCCGAGCTATAAAGAACACTCGAAAGGTTTGCCATATTATTATATCAGTTTTGAGGGGCAGGAGTATTACCTTTACTTTAAGTGTATTACTCACGAGGGCAACCCTTATCCTTTGGAACACCGCAGATCTCAGTTACCACAGCGTCCTGAGTTTGACAAAATCAAGAATGATAATATACCTTTCTTGTTTCTTGGCTACGACATTGACAATGACCTTTTCGTATGTTGGGAGCCTGCTAAGGTAAAACCACGACTAAATAACAGGAGTTATGTCTCGTTTTACAGCCGTCTCTCCATTCAAGAAAGTGTTGAAGAAGGAAAAATCCGTGACGAATATCTCACAAATGGAGATAAGTTCGTCCTCTTTAAGCGTGTAGATGCAGTATCATTTTTCCAAATGATAGATACCCACTTCGAAGAATTAAAGCATGACGACACCCAAACAGATACGAGAAGTGTTTCCGAGCCTCCAACAGATTATAATACTCAGAAGAAACTTGGAAACCATGTTCAGGGAAGGATTGTAAGCGTAGAGGAAGATGTTTCAATCCAGTTGAAGATTGATTCTATGGCTCAAAACAATTCTGTCCTGGAGATAGTTGCAGACTGCATGAATGAGTTTTCCACATACTATCCTAAAATGTCATTTGCAGACTGGTCTCAGGTGATAAGGAAGTATCTACAAAACGATAATAATCTTTACAAAAGATAATTTACATTGTTTCTAAAAGAAAAAAGAAAAGAAAAGGCTTCTCAAACCCTTCCCTTCGAAACTGCAATCCGACGCGGTATTTGAGAAACCTTTCCTATTTCTGTTGCAAAGATAAGCAAAATAAGACAGAATAACATAAAGCACCCCAAAAAAGCTACAAAAAACAGATCTATATTTTTATCCATAAAAGAATAAATCTGTTTCTTGTACCTTCTATCTCTATGTTACTTTGTCTTGTCGTATTCTTTGCCTTCTGCCTTTATCAGGATTAAGTTTTTTATTCAGCAACTTTACTATTGTCACTTTCCAAATCGCTCAACCATGCGAACTGCGCATCATATCTTGTTTCCTTTGATGCGGGTTTTATCATTGACGCATGGAGATTATCGTTGGGAAGTTCGGTTGTATCAATATCTACAGAGATATACAGTTCTTTGTTGCCCATATTCTTATAGCGGTCGTCTTCTAACTCGCCTGCAGCCTTTATCGTGCACGTTCCCTTGACTGAAAAGAGGTGCTGGTCGTTATCGCTACGATGATGAAAGAGCACATAACCAATATTACTAAGGTTTTCCACAATATCCATACTCTCTACGGTCATCTTAATAGCAATAGCCAGTTTACCATGAGAGAAATTAGCTGACTTAGTCGCATATTTCTCCATCATCACCATCAATACGCCCTTACGACCATGAACAGCCTCAGAACTATTTTGAGCCTTCTCGCCACTCAACACGGACGTTGGATTCTTTCCTAACGGACATTCTACCACATAATAGTCTTTCTGCAGTTTATCCAGTAAATCTTTATTTTCTGACTCTTTTTGCTTATCCAACGCCAATGAGAGGTAGTTGGTGTCATCAAAGGGACGATACACCTTGCCCAACAGCTCTTGGAAGTTCTCACGTAGATATTCCTCATGATTCACTCCCGGCTTCGGTGTCATGGCGTAGAACTTGTAGTTCTCCTCTAATGCGGCTTGTATCTTCTCTCTAAAGAGTTCACGCACCTTCTGCTTCCATTGCGCCTTCTGGTGTGCATTTTCTCTCGCATAGAGCGAAACAACGTAGAGGAAGTTTACATCATAGTGATATACTAACAGCGTATCACGATCGAAAAGACGATTCTCAAAATGACGAGAGAGGAAAGTATTATTCTCACGGTTTGTGGTCGAAACATTATCTGCATACGACAGCTTTTCATCCATCTTCGCACTGATAAAGAAGTTTGGAACAATGTTATATCCCTCCGTTAGTTCGTCCCTGTATATTGGGTGTTCCTTGCGCAATGCGGCATTCTCTTCACTGTTATCTAAAAAGAGATTAAGGTTCCACTGTATCACATTACGAGCATAGGTAAACTGCTTATAGACTGACTCGTCTGAAATCTTATTACCAATCTTATAATACTTACTGTCGCCAATATAATAAATCGGTCTATCTTCCTCGTTGTTCGTGAGATTACGGTAACTGTAAATATGGTCTACCCGCTTACCGTCGTCTTGCTCTTTCAGTCCTCGTGGCGGCTCCTTATCGCCTATCAGCTCGTCGATAATGGCTTCAAAGACTATATTGAAGTTCTTTACCAACAGGTATTCTCGCTGTTCTGTAGAAACAGATATCTGCCGTGCCTCCTTAAAGAAGGTATAACACAAATTCCATAGCCGCAGGGCTTTATCAGAGAAATACTTATACTTTATCTGTCGTAATCGCGTCTTGCCTAATCCTTTGAGATAGGTTTCAAAACGTTTCCCTGTAATGAGTGGAAACTGACAACAGATATCTTTCGGGAAACCATAGGTGTCACCGATATAATTCAAGATAGAGAAGAAGATAACGAGTAATTCTTCATCAAAGTTTACTTGTCTACGCTTATTAACAGGATTTAGATAGACCGCCTGCCCATCTTGAATAATAGCCGGCTTCGTTGCTATCGTTCGTTGCCAATTAATCTTGTTTAGTCCGCTATGCAGATTCTTTATAACAAAGAAGAAAAAACTTTGGTTGTCATGATTGAATTGTATCAGCGACAAGAGAATATCGAGGTAGGTGTTGCTCAATCGACGACCTCCATTACCCATCTGTGCTATGCGAGAATGGCATACAATCGTTGTGTCACTGCGCTTGTCATTCTTATAGACCACAATAGCACGATAAATCCATACTGCAAACTTATAGATGAAACTACGCTCTACTTCGTCAATTGAATTATACCTGTCTACGTTAGCAATATCCTCTGGCTTATACTTCCCTAAAACGAGATCCTGACCATCAACATTCTTCAGCAATACCTTCGGAAGAATAAACACACAGTCTTTGAGTAGGGTGTTATAATAATACCCTACGTAATGGATAGACACCCTACCCTCCATATTCTCTAAGGCATCAATACCATAGAGAATGTCCCTAACCTTAGAGACATCGTACTGATATTCTTCTATAAGGATTCGCATAACGAGTGTCTACTGCTGCTTTGAATACTTAACAAAGACCTCACGCATACGAAGTGTTCGTGTAATAATAAGATCGAAAATAGTAGTCCAATGTTCTTTATCCTCAAAATCTATATCGTCTATCCGCTCTACAATCGTACTTGATTTCTTTTCTGGATTCTCACGCCACTCATACGTTGTATCCATCTCTGCTTCAATCTCTTTTTTCTGCGTAGCAAGATGATAATAGGTATCTGTGGTTCTATCGAAATATACTTGCAGTGCAATAGCACGCTCCCAAAGTTTCAGAACTACAGACATATAGAAATCGGCACCAGATACATAGAAATTCTTCCAATGATCCTTACCAGCCTTCTTGGTTCCTCCAAAGTAAGTCTTAAACTCGTCATTCTTTTGTGCATAGGCTAAGAATGCCTGCCAAAAATCATAACGCTTTCGTTCTGTCACCGACCATGTCGCCCTTGGATTCTCAGAGTCATCTGTACTCTCAGCCTGTCCGTTGTATTCCTCTTCGCTTTCCTCAAGTGGTGTTAAGCCTAAGTTACCAAGGAACTGTGCCACTTTCTCCGCCCTTACCTTGGTCTTCATTTCGCCCTCAGTATAGAACTTTGCAAACGTTAGTCTTCCACCTTCAACTGTATCATCAAAGATAGGACCTACTAAATCGAAGTCCTTAAATACATCATTCCAAAGGTAGAAGACAACCTTACCCACAAATGTCTCTGCGCTAATAACGCCTCCATGTGCCTTACAAAAGAAATAGCCCAACTTCTTATCCTCCGAATTGGTCGTGTTCTCTATCTTCTCGTTTATCTCCTCTAAGAACTGCCACCAGTCATATTGACTGCCCGCAACATCAATGACATAACCTTTCTTTGCATCCGATATTGGCATATAGCTCCAATCCCAACGACGCTTAAAAGCTGAGTCTATAGGGAACAGACTCTGGTCGCTGGTGTTCATCGTTGCCCAAATAAACAGATTACTTGGCAGTAGGAGAATATTACCCTCCAACACCTCGCTCACTACATCACGACCACCATAAAGGCTATTGATGGCACCTGCCTGAGGAATAGTCAATCCCTTTAGTGCTTTAGCCACATAACGTTTCATATCGGTATCTGCCTTCACAGGATAGTCAGAGAAACCGCTATGGTTGCGGTCTAAGAGCTGGAATAAATCACCAAAGATCTGTGCACAGTTACCTCGATTAATCTCTTCTATCACTAAGAACTGTCGATGTGGATTGCCTTCATCACACGCAGCATACTTCTCCCATGCTCCAATATATGCTTGTAGAAAAGCCTGCGGTACAAACTCATAGACAATCTTCTCCTCCGTCAGTGTCTGCCCATGCTCAACAACAGGATGTCCCGACAAGTCACGCATCGTTATCTCTCGTGTCGTCGGCTTATACGCTCCCACAAAAGACGAATAGTCACTATCAGGATGGAACGTAGTACGAATTACGTCCTCCCCCTTTATCTCCTGATTGATTGTAAATGACTTACCAGTGCCTGGTGCACCGTAGAAGATTTGCTGGCGGGGGAGACTGCTTACGTTATTCTTTACTTTGTGAGTTGATTGAAGAACCATTTGAGCCATTACCGACAGTGTGGACGTATAACCATACTCATACTTATCTATCTCACTGGTTCCAGACAATGCTTGCCTTGCAGATTCAGATGTAGCATCAGAATGCTCACTCCAATAGTTTACATATTCTTCCAACAGACTCTTTGAGATTGTACGTAAACCTGTAGCACCTTTACTTGTTGACCTTACCAAATAACATAATCTGTCCTCATCAACAATCTCTACCTGACCATTGTTTGATACATCCC
Source organism: Prevotella melaninogenica ATCC 25845 (assembly GCF_000144405.1). NCBI lineage: Bacteria > Pseudomonadati > Bacteroidota > Bacteroidia > Bacteroidales > Prevotellaceae > Prevotella > Prevotella melaninogenica. Next base: position 1,253,412 of record NC_014371.1, on the reverse strand, counting down.
CTATCTGTAATCTGTTATTCAACCCCATAATTTATATTCATTTAGCCTAATATGATTTAGTTATATCCAATATATCGGTAATAGTTATGAGCAATATAACTAAGTATTTCTATGCGTTTTGAGTGCTTTCAAGAGCCTTATTCTATTACCATCTACCGCAGTGATTGTTGGTTATAGCTCTCGCCTCATTTAGTACAAAACAGTGTTATACATACTCACTGCAAAGGTAATCATTTTCAGACAGAATGACAAAAAAACAAAGCTTGGGATATTATATTGGAAGAATAGTGCTAATAAGCCTTATAAGCTTAAGAAGGCTTTTAAGACAAAGAGGATTTGTTAGTTTCCGTTTACTATTTCTTGCCACAATCTAAGAGTTTTTTTAAGGCAAAGAAGGCTTATTAGCTTCCGTTTACTATTTCTTGCCACAGCCTAAAGGGTATCTCGGTGTTCACTCCCCTCCCTACGGGGGAGGGGCACTTCTATGTCTTTTTACTTATGTCATTATGACTTCTGTCCATTATGTCATTATGGCTTCTGCGGCATTCTGTCTGTCATTATAACTTCTGTTCATTCTGTCTGTCATTTTGGCTTCTGTCCATTATGTCATTATGGCTTCTGTTCCCCTGTTACTTTGTCTTTTACATACTCTGTCCATTATGTCTTCCGTTCATTATGTCTGGTTTAAAGGGTCTTTTATGTAAAGTATTTTTACGAACTTACTAATTTGTCGAGAAATAGTAAACAGAAGATTGGGCGATATCTTCCCTTTTTGTCTCGAACGTTTAGAGAAGAATTCGTAACTATCAAAAATACAATAGTTTATAAGATAAAATAAAGAAGACCAAATTCAGAAAATCACAAGTTTATTTATGGAAGAAGCACTGGAAAAGAAGTGAAAGAAAGGAATATTCGTTATAAAAAGAGAGAATTTGTTTATATTTTTCATAACGAAGCCTTATTCTTTCCCTATTCGTCGCACCTAACCTCCTAACTTGTCGACTACCCCACCCCAATAGCTACTAAAGTGTCGCACCATAGTTACTAATTTGTCGCAACCTACTTACTAATCTGTCGCCGCTAAGTTACTAATTTGTCGTCGATTAGTCGTGTAACTATTTAAGGTTCAATGGCTTTGAGGGCCTCTACTAATATCTAATAAAGAATATATAACGATATTCTAAGTTAAGAAGAGGTGTTTTGTTTTGAGAAAATATATACTTTTTCGCTGGGGGAAGAAGACTTTAAACAAAGTTTTTGGGCGCAACCTCCCTTTTTGTCGCACATACGTTTTAGGAGCGGTGCAGGCGTTTTCTGTTTTGCTGTAGGCTTGTAGGACGAGTGTTTTGAGTCGGGTTTTCATTTCCGTTTCATGGTTTTGTGGGTTTTTAGTCGGTGGTTTCGGGTAGGAAATTTTGGTGAGATTCATGTCGGTTTGGTAGTAGGTTTTGTTTCGTTTTCTTATTTTTATTACCGTTGATCTTTGCTTTATTCGGTTGTTTTTTAGGCGGTTATACAGAATCCTTATTATCTTCAAATATGTTTTTATATATTTGTGTATCAGTATATTATCGACTTTTAATCATCTTAGAGGCTATTCTTTACTTCCTTGTGTTCAATGATTAAAGGGCGGTGATGCGCCAGAACGTTTGTATGTTTTTCTTTGTCATCAGCTTGTCGGTATTCGTATCGAATTTAGAAGGATTATTTCTTCTTTTCATTGTTCAAACTTTTCGGTTTTTATGTTCACATTTTAGGAAGGTTATTCGCATTGAGTTTTCTCCTTTTCATGACTTTGTCGACATACTTTTTATAGGTTTTGGCATGAGAGTTTTTCCTCCTTTTTTGTCGCACCTAAGCCCTTTTTCGTTCTTAATCATTCGCAAAACGCTGTTTTATCGTTTAAAGATAGCGGAGACAAATAGGGAAGCTATTTTCGACACTACCCTACTCTATTTATTTGATAAAGCATTGATATTAAGTAAGTTATGGATATTCCCTTTCTCTTTTACGTTAGAAAAGTACAAAAACTTGTCACTTTTTTGTCGCACTTTACTTTTATCAATATTCGTACTTATGATGATAATCAGTGAGTTATACTGTTTTATTGCGTCTTAAAAAAATATTCCCTTTTTGTCGCTTTATGCTCGCCAAGCAGCGTATTTTTGATTTATAGCAGAACTTTCGACAGTCTGTTTCCACCTATTTAATCTATAAGTGCCAAATATGTTCCTTTTTTGTCGACTCTCACGAATGCTTTACATTCAGTTTTTTCTCCCTATATGTCGCACTATTCACCATACGTTTGCTGAGGTTTTTCCTATTCTTTTAATGTTATAGGTCCTCTGCACATGTGGTGCTAAGCCTTCGCACTTAGAGTGCGGAGCGTTAGTAAGGTGAGGGGGGACTTCCAAAATTCTGAAGCCCCAAAAAAGAATTCCTGAAACATTGTGGTCTAATGACCGATTTGAGTTTATACGGCTGATAAAAGCGTAAAGGTGTTGTTGCATGAACTAATACGTCTGACAAAAGAACTCACCGTCTTTCAAGAGCTGACGGTGAGTTTGACAATTGACTATCGCAAAAAATGTAGAATAGAATTACTTCCTGAGGTATTTAAGCATCTGCGTAATACACCGCTTCTTCTGTTCCATATTGGGATGAACATAGAGGTTGAGAGTTGTAGTGATGTTCGCATGCCCGAGCAACACGCTAACCGTCTTATATTCACAGTTACTTTCGATGCAGCGTGTGGCGAAACTGTGGCGCAGCCCGTGATATTTCAGCCGAGGAATGTCCAAATGCTTCATTAACCGATGATAATAGTTTCGATAGGTTCGTGGCTCAGTAGGTTTTTCTTCGTTGGTCAGCACATAGAAATTAATATTTACTACCTTTTTCAGTGGTTTCACCATAGCCAAGAGTTCTTTGTTCATTGGTATCTCACGGCAAGAGTTCTTGGTCTTTGGGCTGTTGATGACTAATTCTGTGTGCCTGCGCTCACCTTCTACGATGTAGATACGCTCAATGGTACGGTTTACGGTGATTATACCGCTGTCTGTATTGATGTCCGACCATTTCAAGCCGCATACCTCACCAATCCGCAAGCCTGTGGTTAGACTAATGTAGATGCCAAGGTTGCGAAATGTAAAGTTCTGCTTGATGAAATCGAGAATCTTTTTGTGGTGTGTCACTGTCAGCACCTCCATTTCTTTATTGATTACTGTAGTTGGATACTTGATGTCCCATTCGCAATAGTTCATCCAACCGTTCTTTACTCCGAACTTCATCACCATTTTCAACACAATGAGAATGTCCTTCACCGTTTTAATGCTGAGACCAGCATTAAGTTTTTGTAGCACAAATTCTTGTACAAGTTTTTCACTAAGACTGTCACAATCACCAAACGATGAAAGTATGTGATTTTCCAAAACTAACACATAAGCAGCGTATGTAGACTGCTTGACGTAGCGTTGCTTGTCTCTTTTCCAAGCCAACGAAATTTCTCTAATAGTTTTTGTTTTCATATTTAATCCTTAATATAGAAAAGGTACATAATAATTAGAGAAACGTATTAACTAATGTCCCAAATCTAAGATTCCCGGAGTTTGAGGGGGAGTGGAAGAACTGTAAGGTTTCGGAGTTGTTGGACTTCTATTCAACAAACTCACTTAGTTGGGATAAATTAGAATATGGCACGAATGCTATTCAGAATTTACATTATGGTTTGATACATGTAGGATTGCCAACAATGGTTGACCTTGATAATGACAAATTGCCTAATATTGTGAGTGGCAACACTCCCAAAAACTATGAGCTTTGTCAAGAAGGGGATATTGCTTTTGCTGATGCTTCGGAAGATACGAACGAAGTTGCTAAAGCTGTTGAGTTCTATAATCTTAACGGCAAGGATGTGATTTGTGGATTGCATACTATTCATGGAAGAGACAACCAGCATAAAACCATTGTTGGATATAAAGGGTATGCCTTTTCTTCTACGGCATTTCATCAACAGATTAGAAGAATTGCACAGGGCACAAAGATATATTCAATTAACAGCAAGAACTTTTCAGAATGTTATATTGGTATTCCTTCAAAAGGAGAACAGAAGAAAATTGCCACGTTGCTTCGGTTAATAGACGAACGCATCTCTACTCAAAACAAAATCATTGACAAGTTAGAATCTTTAATTAAAGGAATATGTAACAACTATTTTTTGAAGTTATCGCATAGTCAGGAAATGAAAAGTATAAGATTAAGAGATATCCTCAAAGAAAGAAATGAATATTGTTGCAAAGATGGAACGTTTGTTCATGGAACACTTTCAAAAGATGGACTTTTCCCAAAAACAGAACGTTGGAATAGAGATTTCCTTGTAAAAGAAGAAAATAAGAAATATAAAATTACTCATCTTGATGATATTTGTTATAATCCAGCCAACTTAAAGTTCGGGGTTATTTGTAGAAATATATATGGTGATTTAATATTTTCACCAATATATGTAACTTTTGAGATTTCAAAAAAAGTCAATATTGGATTTATTGAGCTATATCTTACCAATCGTAATTTTATAGAAAAAATACGAAAGTTTGAGCAAGGCACAGTATATGAAAGAATGTCTGTTTCGCCTGAAGATTTCTTGTCATATAAAATAAGAATACCATCATTATCAGAACAAACTTTTTTCTATCAGAAAATTCAAAGACTAAAAAATTGTTCACAAAACGAACTTGAGCATTTAAATCTATATAAAAAATTACGCCATTACCTTCTCCGTCAAATGTTTATATAAACATCTGGCGGAGCAAGTATTGTTTTTGTTTCTGATATTGTTGTAGTATGCTTTGCTGATATTTAATTTTGTCATTAAAAGAAAGTAACAATTTTGAGATCAGCAATAGTTCATTAGCACATACAGGAATCGGGACACTATTTTCTAAGAATCGTTGATTTGTAATGTTAATGGTGTTCTTTGCTCCTTTTTGAATCAGCGGATGCAAATAGTTGTGCGTATTTATTTCACTCCTAAAATATTCATGGAGATATCTTCCAACAGAAAGACTATTGGGTATATAAACACCATATAGTGGTGAAACTGCAACATTTTCTTGGTTAAAGTTTTGTTTAACTATACCATAAGGATATGCTCCCGTAGGACTTTTTGTATAAACTAAGTCACCATAATGTACTACATTATATTTTGATGTGTCTCTTGCTGCATATGAACGTCCAAGATAATCTACTTGATTAATAACACCTTGACTAACAGAAACAGAAAAAACTTGATATAAGTTAGTGTTACGTTCATCCCTTTCCTTGAGAACTTTACTAAGAAGTACATTTCTCCAATTGCCTTTATTTTGTCCTTGCTTTTGCAGTTCAACCATAATTCCTTTAATTAAAGATTCTAACTTGTCAATGATTTTGTTTTGGGTAGAAATACGCTCGTCAAGAAGGGACAAAAGATTTGCAATTTTCTTCTGTTCATTCAAACTTGGATTGATTGTCTTGATATTTTTCAGATGTTCACCATAAAGGTGCACAACAGATACCCCTTGCGCAACTTTGGCTATGTCATACTTACGTTTACCATTCAACTGATAGCTCATAAACGAGCCATCATATCCATGCAAGCGTATAATGTTCAAGTCCCCACCCAAAAGAACATCATCTTTTAGGACACAACGAGCAGTTGCAATCTCCTCTGCTGTCTCTCCAGAGCATGGAATTATAACGTCATTAGCCTTACTCTTTACCAATTTTGTATTATCTATATTGGTTTTGCTAATAACTTCTTTTATTGTCTCTGATTTGTACTTTGTGTAAAGTTCACCATACAAAATACATGGTTCACCGTCAGCAGATAGTTGGTCTTTGGATATGCCTATACCTTTAGAAATGTCTGCAATATCGGACAAACGCTCCTCCTGCCACTCTCCCTCAAACTCCGGAAATCTTAGATTTGGGACATTGAGTGTCTTTTGTTCGTTATCTATCGTTGTTGTCATTTTGAATCCTTAATTTTAGTTGCCAATCATATCTCAGTTACATGCCAGTTACATGGTCGGTATATGCTCCATACCCCATTATATGAGGGTTTGGGGCTAAGTTTGGCACTTATTTGAACCTTCAGTTACATGGTAGTTACATGGCCTATGCCCAATATGGGATATAGTTATGCCTATTACCTCCCTCTGCATTTTCCTCTTTTATCAGTTTCGCTTCCAAAGCATCCTTGATTATCCTTGATGCCATTGGATAATTCTTATCCTCTATTCCCAGGCGTGTGCGAAGAGATTGATTGTTCATCTTTTCATTGGAGACATATTTGAGACAGGCGTGTTGATAACAAGCCCTCACTCTCTCGGACTTATCCAAATCTGCAAATTTCCGATAAGAGAATACCGTTGCAGTGGTTCGGCTTTCATAGAGCTGGAAACGTACTGGTGGTAACTGATACAGTTCCACATAGAATATGGTCTTATCCATACCACTACCTTTTTCCTCACAAATGCCCATTCTGCGCATGATGTCTGCAAGAGTATCGTTTCTTGACTGATATTCATCTATGAAACGCTCCACACTGATAAGGGGTTGCCCTGGGTTGGAAAATTCAATACGATCAGAATAGATTTCAATCATCGGAAAGCCCTGTACAGCAAAATCTTGATGAATAATCATGTTTGCCGCCAATTCTCGAATGGATATTTCCGGGTACATACGGGCATCCTTTCTTAAAGCCATGCCTATCTCCTCATTGGCAGGCAGCTGGCTGTTTATCCATGCAACCATTTCTTCAAAGCCTATGGCATAGCCTTTATCGAAAGTCTGTTCACGAATGGTCTCAATCTTATTTTTGCCTTTATAGACGATGACTCTAACCATTTTTCGCTTCAGACCATCGAAATCAGATAGGTGCTTGGCAAACAGAATGGCCCCAAGTTCAGTAATACTGTAGCCAATCTCATCTTTCGTTATCAAATTTTCAGCTAAAAACCTATCCAAAATACCATTTGTATCTTGTGGAAGAGGTAAGTGCATCATGTCAAAATAAGTTTCTGCACTAAGGTAGGAGAAAACGTCTTGACCAGATAATCCTTTTTTCAAGACAATCTTTTCCAAAGATTTACGATCGCCTTTCCAAATCTTAGCCTCCTTTGCAGGAAAGTCCTTCAACTTGCGTGTTATTGTGCCGACTCTAACGTATGCTTCATGTAGGAAACTTACAGGGCGATTGATTGTTGCTGGAATTTTGAAGATACAGACATGACCTTTATCCTCATAATTGAAATCGTCAATAATCTCGAAGTCTATACGAGGATTCAAGCGAGTTGATAGCCAAGATTCAAGTTCTTCGTTGCCAACCATTATTTGTTTGCCGTACAAGTCGGTGCCAACAACATCATGGCTTTTATCATCAACACCGAATACAATATAGCCAAATGGCATATTACACAAATAGGAACTATTCGACAAGGCTGAGATTCTTTCCCCTATCTCTTCTTTAGAATGAAAATTGTGCTTAAACTCTAACCACTCTGTTTCTTTTGGCTTGGCTGTCAGAGCATCAATCAATTTCTTGAAATCTATATATTCCATATGACTTTATTCTCTTATAGGTTCAAGCAACATTACTAATTCAGACTCGGCAATGTCACACTTTTCAAAAAGGAATCGTAAACAGCGGAGCTTGCTTCTGTTGTCCATAGATGTCCACAAGTATTTTTGTGGAGCAATCTGTGTGCAATATCTTGTATCAGCTTGTTGGGCTGACCAAAAGAAGCCTTCAGCATCATAGAGTGTATCTACAATGTCTGTATATTGTTGTTCAACCATCTTAACCACTCGTAATAACATTTCCTTCCATGTTGTCTCGGTATATTCGTTGCCAAAAAGACGGAAGCCTTTTAGCTGCCTGTTTGTCGGAGTGAAAGATTCCTCTTCCAGAGACACTTCATCAACAGGCTTAGGCAATGGCTTGAATGTGGTTTGTGGCAATGGATAGAGACGCAAAAATATTGTCACAATTTCATTGCTGCGATTTTGCAATTCAGTTTCAGTCCACTTCTCGCACAAAGTGACATTTTTAGTCAAGCGATACTTGGAATTTCTGTAACCTGGATATATTTCATTTCCGATTGCCTTGCCATCACGCTTTATAGCAAAAGGCTTGTTGCTAAGTTCGCTATTGATGCCTGTCAATGTCAGGTTGGCAAATGTGTGAAGGTATTTCTCTTGTATCTCTTCAAAATTATCACCAAGCATTGCTTTCCACTCTCCACTGAGTGTTTGCGGCATAATATGTTCAATAGTGGCATCCTTCTTTTTCATATCAATAGCTACGTCATTGTATTCACCATGCACAGAATTCTCCAACCTTTCAAAGAGGAAAATTTGGAACGGCTTAAGCATGTGATAGGCATCTCGGGTCTTTATTGATTCCACAAACTGTACATCTCTTGGCAACTGATAGTTGCCATCACGACGCATAATGTGAAAAGTCAATATATCTGAATAAGAATAATCAAGTTCAATATTAGCAGAGGCATATTCTTCAAGACTTTTCAGTACATCCTTATGCAAAGCACAGAACACCTGTGTAAGTGCATTGCCAGGCATGTTGCATACAATACGTCTTGCCAAATAGTTTTCCACCAAGTCAATCACTTTGTACATTTCTGCTTCTGAAAGTTCATTAGTAGAGGCATACTTCAAAAATTGAATGAAGAATACATTGGCCACGTCTGTTTCGATATTGCAGATATGACGCATTTTCTCAGAAAGTTTGGCGGTGAAGAGTTTTGCCTCCACCACTTGCTGATAGTAATGTGCATAGTCCAACATTTCAATCAATTCTTCTTTACGGTCATGCCCTTCCATGTACTTCTTCCATTCGTAATAAATATTAGACAAACGAACAGGGCGTTGCAGCTGTTGCTTGATGGTGAGATAATCGCGCAAAAATCTTGTTGGTTGGCTTTCTGTTGCAAGTTCTATCTTTTGCCAATAGTTCTTGAAACACTCCAGTTGCTCTTCTGGTGTCAAGGACATCAGAAGATAATTGCGTATCTTGTCTGCCTCTGTAAGAGCCAATCCAGTAGAGTTAAGACTTTCAAAAATGAGCTGTGCATCATCATCTTTGTCCAATTCTATTGAAATGATTTGCAAGCGTTCGATGGCATCAAGCAATTGGTCAAATGACAATAATTGTGGTCTTCTCGTCAACTTCTCATAGAAATGGTGATAATTGCGAGTAATCTTAGACTCTTCATTAAAGGAACCCTCACCATTAAAAATCTTGTCGTAGGCAATTCGGTCATTCTCAATAGGTACTAATTTAATTTTACGTTCGGCGTTACAGAACTTAGCATTCAAGAAAACCTCATAAGCTTCTTCAACTCTCTTCTTATCACTTATTTCTATAGCATCATCTTTTACTGCCTTTATTCCAGCCAAAAGAAGAAGTGAAATGGTGGTCAAACGTTGCTGTCCATCTATTACCAACCTATTGTAGCTATTATTATCGGCAGACGATGTGACGATAGAACCAAAGAAATGAGAATATCTGTTTAAGCGACTTAGTTTTACCAAGTCGCTAAGCAGCTGATCGCAATTATCTATCAACCAATCGTAATTACGCTGATAGACAGGAATTACAAATTGGATTTTATTGCCTTCTATAAATTCATATAATGGTTTTGCATAACCTTTCATACTTAGTTCCTTTCGTTTTTATTCAACCAATCCCAATTCTTTCAAATAACCTTCAATTTCTTTGTCAAGGTCGGCACGCTTGGCTTCCAGATCCTTGATTTCCTTCATTACGGCATGGATGTCAATAGGTTCTTCCTCCTCGAAAGTATCAACGTAACGAGGAATGTTGAGGTTGTAATCGTTTTCGGCTATCTCCTCCAAGGTGGCAAGGTGGCTGTATTTCTCAATCTCCTTGCGATCACGGTAGGTGTCAACAATCTTCTGTATATGCTGTGGGCGGAGCTTGTTCTGTGTCTTTATCTTCTCAAAATCCTTGCTGGCATCAATGAAGAGAATACTGTCGTCTTCCTTACGGCATTTCTTAAACACCAGAATACAGGTAGGGATGCTTGTGCCATAGAAAATGTTGGCAGGTAGACCGATGATAGCATCCACATAGTTTTTCTTCTCAATGAGGAAGCGGCGGATTACCCCCTCAGCATTTCCACGGAAGAGAACACCATGAGGAGCAACGCAAGCCATAGTTCCACCCTCGTTTAAGTGATAAAGCATGTGGAGGATGAACGCATAATCAGCTGTCTTGCGTGGAGCAAGCCGTCCTGCCTTGCTGAAACGGTCATCATTGTTGAACTTATCAGCAGCACTCCACTCAGCAGAGAACGGAGGGTTGGCAACAACTGCATCAAACTGAGTGTCACCAAAAGCATCGGCTTCGAGTGTGTCGCCATTCTCTATACGGAAGTTGCTGAATTTGATGCCATGAAGGAGCATATTCATGCGAGCAAGATTGTAGGTTGTGGGATTCTTCTCCTGTCCGAATATCTCATTAGCATGTCCTATACTTGCTGCACGGAGCAGTAACGAGCCGCTACCGCAGGTTGGATCATAAACATTGCGAAGGCGTGCATGGCCGAGGGTTACAATTTCAGCCAAGATACGGCTAACTTCCTGCGGAGTGTAAAACTCACCGGCTTTCTTTCCTGCACCGGCGGCAAACTGGCTAATCATATACTCATAAGCATCGCCAAGAATATCAATCTCTTGTGAAGCCTCTACGCCAAAATCTATGTCATCGAGGGCAAGAAGTACATTACTGACCAATGTATTTTTATCATCGGCTGTCTTTCCCAATTTAGGCGAGGCGAGGTCTATGTCTGAGAACAAACCGCCAAAGTCCTCTTCGCTATCTTGCCCCAGAGTACTATCTTCAATACGCTTCAAAGAACGCTCAAGTATCGGCAGGATATTTTCTTTCTTTTTAATACTCTCAATAACGGATGAGAACAAGAAGTTAGGTTCTATGAAATAGCCAATATTTTCGATACATTCGGTCTTTACGCTCTCTTGTAGCTCTTCGATATCGGTATCTTTTTCCATTGACCATAATTCCTTGAAGGTGACCTCATCATCCACCAATGCATCATTGGCGTGTTTCTCTATCTTCTCCGACAAATACTTGTAGAAGATAAAGCCAAGGGTGAAATACATGAAGTCACTTGCCGACATATTGCCACGCAGTTTGTTAGCAACTTCCCAAAGTTGGTCACGGAGTTTCTGTTGTAATTCTTCGCTCATATTATTTTTTCCTTTCTATTTTCAACGTTTCACTAACAAAGACGTTTTCATCGTCTTTATCTGTTATATACTGATGGCAATACATACCTTTCCCCTCATTTAGAATTATAACGCTATTCCATAAGGCGGTTTGACTTATTGCATGCCCAGGGTCTAAACAAAATATTTTCCTAATAACACCTTCTTCCTCTTCATAACCAATGGCAAGTATTGCATGAGCACCACCTTTAAATGTAATTGCAGTAACCAAAGGTAAGTTGTCGTCTATTCCTTTTTTAAGTTCCTCTACATACGAAGCTTGGGCTGATTGAGAAATCATATATTGCCGAGCTGACGACATAACCTCTTTTGCAAAAGAATGAGACAACTTTTCTTTGATTTCTGAGAAATAGAAGCCATCACGACACAACCCTTCCTTTACAAAAAACTCCTTGAAAAGCCTTCCCTTGGCAGTGTTGCCTTTAAACGATGTATTTAAGTTTGTAACTTGATTACGAGTGAAGACCTTTAGTACTATAAGATTCATCATCATTGAATAAACGGCGCAAGCTCCATCCATATCTCCTTGTTGTAGATGGACAGATTGCCACTTACGGTTATACACACAGACTCCCAAAGCTGTTATATCTAAACCTCTTATTATCTTTATCATTGTTGAATATATTATTCCCAACTGAATGTTCGTATGATAGACTTCAAGCGGTCGAGAATCCTTGTCAATGTTTTGCGTTTTTTTATTAATCCTAAATGCTTTTCTTTCAACGCCTCTTGTATAATTTCTGGTTGTTCCTTTTGCAAGTAGTCATATTCAGACAAGTAATGATTGAGAACCGTTACATCCAAACCCTCTTCTTTTGCAAGTTTATCTACTGCGTTGTTCCGCTCAGTCGTGATGTAATTGTTCAATCGTTCTTCAAGGTCGCTTGTACCGTCAAACTTCTGTTTGCGTGCCATAAAGTTATCTCGGTCATCATCGACGTTCTGCTGTATAAAGCCATCAATCAGTTTTGCCTTGTTACGTAACTCAGCATCTTTAATCATCGTATCAATAATATACGTACGTTTTTCCTTATAATCTGCGCTGTAAGGATTAAGATCAGCGATCAGTTCAAGTATGTAAGTTACATTGATAATATCACTATGCAACAATTCTAAACAGAAATCAATATCATCAATACCTGACTCTGTTGAGGTTTCCGTGGACTCTGTATCTTCGTCAGGCGTTTGATTTTCTTCTGAAGGCTTACAGCCACCGGCAAATGTATCGTAAATATCAAGGTATTTGCTTCGGAAGTCCATAAATTGCTGCTCTGTCATACCAAGATCTGCAGCATCTTCTTCAAATTCATCGTAAACCTGAATCTCTGCATGTTTCTTAATGACATCACGGAATGCAAGGATAAACTGCTTTTTATCTTTCTCGCTCTGCAACAAATCTATGCTGCTGGGAGTTGGGTATTGTTCTAAGAAGTTTGTCGTAAGTTCCTGATAATTCTTCTTGACTTCATTAAAAGGCGGACGGACAATATCTTCAAGATTATTGCTGTTACTGAAAAGCTTGATAGAAGCATCCACATTGCTTTTCAAATCACGGAAGCAAACAATCTTGCCAAAACGTTTCTTTTCATTCAAAACACGGTTTGTACGACTGAATGCTTGTAATAATCCATGATAGTCCATATTCTTATCCACATAGAGTGTATTGAGTTTCTTGCTGTCAAAGCCCGTTAGGAACATGCCGACTACCAGACAGAGGTCAAGTGGCTTCATGTCTGTTTTCTTTTTCTTCATACGAAGATTGATGTCGTCATAATATGCACGGAAGTTTTCTGTAGTGAAACTTGTACCGAACATATCATTATAATCATCCATAATAGCCTGTAACTCATCTGCTTCGCCCGTACTTTCACTCACATAGCTACCAGTATTCATACCTGTAAGGGCGTCGTCCTGGCTGCTGTTAGATGCGTATGTAAACACGGCTCCTATTCTTATTTTGGGATTAAGACTCTTGAATATTTTATAATATCGAATAAGTGTTGATACAGACTGCACGGCAAACAAAGCATCAAATTCGCCATCAAATGTTGATTTATTGAAATTATTAAGGATAAATTTGGCAATTTCCGTCATACGGTTTTGGTTAGCATTATCTACATCGGCATTGCCATGATAATATTCTACGAGGAAACCAAGTACATTTTCATCAGCAATGGCATCCTTTATCAGATACTTGTGGAGGCAATTGCCGAAGATTTCCTTTGTTGTATGACCATCCACAGCATTCTCAACGAAGATAGGTGTACCTGTAAATCCGAATATCTGTGTATTGTCGAAAAACCTGACGATATTCTTATGGCAATCTCCGAAATGACTGCGATGACACTCATCAAAAATCATCACGATACGAGCATGACGGATTTCTTCAATCCGCCTGCTATACCACTGCTTACTTACAGCAGCATTGAGCTTCTGGATGGTGGTGATGATAATTTTGGAATTACCATGAAGGCGCTTCACAAGTTCATCTGTGTTATCGGTACTGTCAACAGCACCTGGCTCAAATGCCTCATATTCGGACTGCGTCTGTGTGTCAAGGTCGTGCCTGTCAACAACAAACATAACCTTGTCCACATCGTCTAATTCGGCTACAAGCTGGGCAGCCTTAAATGAAGTCAGCGTTTTTCCCGCACCAGTTGTATGCCATATATAGCCATTGTTATTGGAATTTTTCACACGGTCAAGTATCTTCTCGACGGCATAGAACTGGTAAGGACGCAACACCATTAGGCATTTATCTCCTTCGTGCAGTACGATATACTTGCCTATTATCTTGCCTAACGTGCATTTATCAAAGAAGCTGGTGGCGAACTTTTCCAATTCATTGAAAGGTACATTAGCAGCGTCTGTCCAATTGAATGTGAATTTGTAGCCACTATTCGGATTGTTGGCAAAATAACGCGTGTTCACTCCGTTGGAGATAACAAACAGCTGCACATAGTCAAACAGTCCATGGAACGAGGTCTTATGATAACGTTGTATCTGGTTGTAAGCCTGTTTCAGCTCTACCCCTCTGCGCTTTAGCTCTATCTGAACCAAAGGTAAACCATTTATTAGTATCGTCACGTCATAACGACACTTCTTTCTTCCTTCAACAGTAATCTGATGGGAAACCTGAAACTCGTTCTGACACCAGTGGGTGCGGTTCAGGAATTCCACCCACAGGCGTTCTCCATTATCCAGTTCAAGTGGAAAGAGGTCACGGAGTTTCTTTGCCTTTTCAAAACGTGTGCCACCCTCAAGATAAATCAAGATTTTCTCAAATTCGGCTTCAGTAAACTCCGTACGCCCAATCTCTTCCAGTCTCTTCCTGTTATGTTTCTCAAGTTGACTTTTGAAATTTGTCCGTAGATTTTTCTCTTCTTCAATCTGTACATATTCATAGTTCATTTGCTGAAGAGTAGCAATAAGTCCGTTCTCAAGGGCCGCTTCACTTTGTACTGGCATATTTATTATTCTTTAGTTATTATTTGTTTAGCATATAAGGTTATTCTTCGGTTGACCTAAGTAAATCTCTTACATCAACCTTTAGTGCCTTGGCGATTTCAAGAAGGTTCTCAAGGAACGGCTGCACTTTATTGGAACACCACCGTGAAACGGTATTCTCTGTACGACCTATTTCATTCGCCAGCCATTTGCCAGACAATTGTTTTTCTGCCAAAACAGCTTTAATCCTATATATCGCCTTTTTCTGTTGATTTATCATTGTATATTGCAGAATGCGTAAGTACAAAGATACACTCTTAAGGTTGTTTCTCCAAACATATTTAAAAGTAATTGTTTTTTCCGTATAAAATTCTTGTTTTAGAATTGTATTTCATCGGAAAATGATAGTCTTTGAATTATAAGATTAAGTGTTCTTTGAGACAATGCAGAATAAAGAACGGGAAAGAAACTTGCTCGTTTCCATCTTGTGCCCCATTTACTCTTTATCCATTTTTATTTTGTTGATTATCTGACAGATACAATATTCTTGAGTCTTTTGCGGGCAAAGATTGCGTCTTTACGCATAAATAACTACGATAACTCAAACAGATTAAAGACCGTTTTTTGAAAGTTGTTATTGTAGGAGGTATGTAGCCCACTTTCTGCAATGATGATGGTATACTCATTCTGAATATTTTTGATTTCCTGTTGAATAGAAGTGGACAGAATCTATGACCCTCAAAAAGATGTTGTTTTTCTATGCTTATATTTATATACTCGATTATCAAATAAATTAACTTTTACGTAATAAAGTGTGGATATATTGTCTATAAAACAGTTTAATTATATAAAAATAGTTATTTTAATGAAGATAATTAATTATCTATTTTGATAATTAAAACAAAGTTGTTATCTTTGCATCATCTACATATACCTGAAGCTTATGAACATAACCTCAGAAGACGAAGCTCTCATCGAATTATATACAAATGGCAAGACATCAGATAAAAGATATAGGAGTTTGCCGCCCCAAGTGACAAAGGGGTTTAAGAAAGCCGTAGATTATATGAAAGCTGCTCGGCGAATAGAAGACCTCTTCCCTTTGAAAGGACTTAACTACGAAGCCCTGAAAGGTAAAAGAAGAGGGCAAGAGTCAGTACGTTGCAATGGAGCTTGGCGGTTGATATTCAGACGTTCTCTCATTGATGAAAGCGTCATTATTACAAACATTGAACTATTAGAAATTTCACATCATTATGACTAAGTTTAGCTTTAATCAGGCTGTTCCCTTTGAGGCAACTCATGTGGGAGAAGTGATTAAGGACGAGCTCTCTGCTCGCGACATGAAGCAGAGTGAATTGTCTGGACTCACTGGCATACAGAGACCAATTCTGAATGATGTCATAAAAGGCAAGCGTTCTCTAACGCCTGAAATGGCATTATTATTGGAAAAAGTGCTCAATATTTCTGCAACATTTCTCATGCAGGTTCAGGCACAATACGAATTAGACAGTGCAAAACTGAGCGAAAGAGTTGTGTTGCAGACAAAAATGTTAGATGTATGGAATGTTCTCAAAGAACAAATAAACACACTATTTTTTAAGAAGGTTGGTATTATAAATGGCAATGTCATCGACGATGTCAAAAGAATCTTTGATGTTTTTTCTGTCGACTGTTTAGATAGTTTCTTGGAACTTAAAGCAAAGGAAAAAGAATTTTCTTACTATTATCGTAAGTCAGAAAAAGTGACAACAAATCCTATAGATATTTTTTCTTGGAAATACTACTGTCGATATCTTTCGCAACATGATAAGTCTTCTTTGGGCAATTTCGACAAGAATGCTGCAGGTCAATTAACAAAAGGGCTGAATGTAGTGTTTAAAGAGAACAAGGATACTATCAAAAAGACAGCAACGCTTCTGAATAAATTTGGTATTCGATTCTTACATGTCGCGAAAATTGGTCAGGTCCCAGTGGATGGTATGTCGTTTTGGACGGGCGATAATCCTACCATCGTTGTTACCGAGCGTATACCCTCTATTGATAATTTTGCTTTTACAATTTTACATGAGGTTGGTCATGTTTACAATCATCTTGAAAAGGATGGACAGACAATGATAAATATCCCTGACGATAAGAAAACTTCGGAGGAAACGGAGGCTGACGAATTTGCCTTGAATGCAGTTATGCCAGCCTCTGATTGGAAGAAATTCTTGGCAAGAACTCGCGACGTCGTACCTTATAAGATTGCTCCTTATATAAAGGCTGAAGCTGAAAAGTATGGTGTAAACCCACAAATACTTTTTGGTAGATATAAGTATGAGATTGGCATGTACAAAATAAAGAATTGTTTTGAGAACAAGATTTTATAGATTATCAATTTGATTAGTATGGGTTTATACAAGTTGCGTTATGAAGATTTTATCGAAAATGATAGTTAGCTGTTGGCGCATTAAATGGCTTGGGCTTTGTATTTTCTTCTTGTTATCACTTCTATCATGTGATACTGGATTTGTTCTTCCGTTAGATAACAATAAGTTTAGCCACGATATTCCTTTATCAGAGAATCGTATGGTGAAGGTCAGTAGTATGTACTTCGGTGGCTGGTATTACCTTCTCTTTAATTTAAAAGGAGACTATGTATTGAATCCCGATTCCTTACGGTTGGACTTTTGTGATAAGAATATAAAGGTGGGGAAGTCTTTTCCGTTCTCTGGAACCAATACATATAAGAATAATAATACGCACGTAAAGAATAAAATCATTTCAGTTAAATTACGTTATGAACGCCAAGGTGAAGGCGACGAAGATACATTAGCCTTATTTGTTTTGCCCTCAGATTTCATTATGTGTAATGAGAAAAGGGTAGTCACTGATTCGTTGAGAATGGTATTGAGGAAGGTAAAGAGGAAATAGTTCTTTTGAAACTCAGTCTGGCTTATTGTGTAATAGATTCAGATTATCACTCCCTATTGCTGAAGAGCCCAACTTATGGGAATGATATTGCGTATTGCCTCAAGTCACATTGTGGGGTAAGGGGATATTGTAGGCAAAAGTGGGTGCTTCAAGTTCAAATTATCTGCAAATTCAGTAATGAGAGGATGTGTACACGCAAGAAGGACGTTGAAAGGCTTAGTTGCGGATTTGAGGCTATACTATATTAAAGTTTTATCTTCACCCCTATCTCTGCCACCTTCGCGGCATCATAATCGGCCTTGATGTGAGCATAATCTCTGCTGCCATACGAGCTTGAAACAAGATAATATAATGGCCCACACTTGTCCGGCACCACATCGATATATAATATCTCTCCTGTCAGCAGGCGCATCATGGGCAGATGGTCGTATCTGAAGCGTACCTCCATCACTCGACAGTTATACTGACGTGTCTCCTCCCAAAGGTCAAACATGCTCAGATCCGTCGTAAAGTAGGCCTCGTCAATACCGCAAAACAAGTGGAATTTGCCCGCAATCAGGGTGAAGACTACGCCTTTGAACTTATTGTTTTTATACGCCATGTAAGAACCATGATACGCAAAAGGCAGGTGGGCGTAAGAGGAAAGTGCCTCTAAATACTCCGCCTCGCTGATGCGTTGGCAGTCTTGGAAGTCGTACAGTCGTGCCACAGCCATCGCCTCATCTTCATGGTACACACTTCTTGCCACACCCTCTTCTTCTCTGAAATCGTGCACCACCTGTCCACCTCTAAGATAGGCATATTCTGGCCAATCATAGCCGTGAATGAGCAAATACGAGTCTAACAGATGCAGATCCCGACGTATGATAATCTCGTGAAGTATATCTTGCGTGGGCTTCAACGCTTTCACGGCGTGGGCTACCGGCCCGCAAGCCTCTATCTTGAGCATCAGGCTGCTCTCTGACAACGCATGCGCCGTCTCAAAACCATAGTCTTGCCACAGACACCTCCATACCTCTGCGAGCCTTCTCTCTATCTCTTCCTGCTCTGTCTGCCAGTTGCTGCGACGCAGCGGAATCACCACCGAGAAGCGCATCTGCTCTCCGCTTCCCGTGAGCAATCCTACCTCCGTCAGCTCATAGGTGTACACCATCGAGTCTTCAAATGCAAGCACTCTATTCTGCCCTGCGGCAATCTCCTGATGCGTCAGTGCCTCTATGGCTGTGGAAAAATTGTCTTCCCGTTCGATGCGATAGCTCTCGGTCGGTGCTTCCTCGCTCGCTGGCAATGCATCCGTGCCGTCCTCCGCCTTATCTGCCGACGTCTCCATCTCCAGCACGTCACGCTTCTCGGCCCGCTTCTTGGTGTAATGCTCTGCCCAGATGAGCGCCCCGCCGATGAGCAGACCTATCACTGTCGGCCCCTTACCGCCATCGGCAACGACCCCTAAGACCAATGCTCCGATTGCTGTCAAGACAATAGCAATGAGCAGCCATTGAAGTATAGAGTTGATAAAATGATGGTTCATATATGGTTTACCTTACCTTAATTCCGCAGCATAAACTCTTGTAAGAACTCCATGTGTCTGAGAAACAAGGTTCTCAAAACACTTGGATATGTCAGAAATTTCACCTATCTTGATGCTGCAAACATAACAAGTAAGCAAAAATCTGACATGGCAAAGGTAGCAATTAAAAACGTGAATATCACTTCTTTCGGTGGAATTTATCACATTATGGATGTTTTCTCAAAGTTGGGCTT
The DNA here is from genome assembly GCF_000144405.1 of Prevotella melaninogenica ATCC 25845. Classification (NCBI taxonomy): domain Bacteria; kingdom Pseudomonadati; phylum Bacteroidota; class Bacteroidia; order Bacteroidales; family Prevotellaceae; genus Prevotella; species Prevotella melaninogenica. Next base: position 1,233,960 of record NC_014371.1, on the reverse strand, counting down.
TGAAAAACTTACCGAATCTGTATTGGGTAAACGTGGAAGTAGCGGCAAAGCATTCTGTTATGGAAGTATTTTTTGTGGTTTTTCATACTTCCCCATTGGTTTGGGTGGGGGATTTTATGCTTAGAAAAGAGCCAAGAAACACCGAAGCACCTCATATCAACATATAGAGCCCCAAAAAGACGTCTCAACATATAAAATTTTCTCACAAGAAAAAATACTGCGGAATTAAGGATATAAGAGTTTTGTTTTATTCCTCTATACTTCAGAAGATTATTGTCTTTCCTTTCATTGTTTTGAAGTATTTTTCGTTTTACTGTCACTCCTCTCACTCAATTTTATTCTGGAACCCTTTGGTTTATAGTTGTTTTGTCCTATTTGTTAAAAGTGACAGCAATTTAAATCAAAACTCTTCTTGTTAGTTATCTATTCTTTTTAATTTGTTTGTTACCCATCTCTGTTTATAGCCTGTTTTTTTTTAACCTTACTTTTCTTATTTCAGGATCGTATTTTTTTATGTATTCTGTCTTTCCTGTTACTCTGTCTTTTTTATCACTTTGTCTTTATGTCATTCTGTCTTTCCTCTTATTTTGTCTTTATGTCATTCTGTCTCTTCTTTGTCTTTCTGTCTCTTTTCATCTTTTTGTCGCACTTCCTTTCCCCTTTTTTCCCTCTCATTTTGGCTTCATTTTTACCCTTTCATCTGTTTATTTTTTGATATTTTTGCTTGAATATTTAAGTATATAAAAATACTTTTATCGTTTTATTTCTTTGTTTGTTTATCTACTTTGTTTTTATTTTCGTTTATTATTTATGTAATTGACTTTTTAATTTAATGTGTTATAATATAATTCTATATTTATATAACCATATAATATTATTTTTGTGTGTTTATGTTTGATAAATATATAAATATGTTTTAGCATATGTAATTACATGATTAATTAAATATTGAAATAAATAAAAGATTCAATGTTGCGTTTTGATTAGCTCTTAAATACGTAAATATATAAATGTATTTAGTTCTTCTTGGTGTCTTTTATTTTATTCTCTCTGTATTATTTAGTAGCTTCTCTTACTTTTGTTTATTTTATTAGTTTTCTCACTTTGCTATTAAGATTCTTCTTTGTGGTTCCTTCTTTGTTTGTTTATTTTGTCGCTTTCAATTTCTTTTTGCCAAGCGTTTTCTTTTTTCTGTGTGTTTTCTTATTTATGTTTTTGTATAAATCGGTCTTTATATTTTTGTTTTGCATTATTTTTTTCTAATGTGTTATAAATGTCAGAATATCAATATTATATATATTTACTTAAACGCATATTTATGTTTTTATCTTTCTATTTCTTTTGCTTTTTCTCTTTCGTTTCAATGGATATTCTTTTCTTGTTTGTCTAAAGTCGTTTTGTTGTTTTCCTCTCGATGAAATCGTTGTTTTTCTTATGTTTATCTATTTATTGATTCTATATGATAGGGTTTCTTTGTGCTTTGTTGTTTGCTTTTCCTATTGATTATTAGGATTCTATGTTTTTATATATTTGATTAAATATGTTTATGCGTTTTTGTTCGAATTCATCGTGTTTTGGCTTTTAGCTTTTCTCTGTTATCGTTGACAAATGCTTTCCTTTTTCTTTTCAAATGTAGTTTTCTGATCCTATACGTTTGTTTCCTTTTACGCTCACTTTTTTCTTTTGTCTTGCTCTTTATTTGTTTGTGTTATTATTTAAATGTTCAAATCGTTAATTACAAAGATATATAATAATGTAAATACATATCAGATTTATTTTGCTTTATATCTTATTAAGCATATAAATATATAAATATAGATTATATTTTATTTTACTCTTTGTGTTTTTCTTTTCTAATTGATGTTTTTTCTTTATTTTGTTTATTTGTTTTATTAGTATGTATCTACATAAATATATATAAAGATTAAAAAGCAAAAGGATAAATATTTTATTGCATTTTTGCTTTCTTATCTTTTTATTTTTCTCATTAAAAATGTTTAGATGTATTTGCTTGTTTCGATAAATAGATGTATATTTGCAAGTATAAAAATATAACCACATCAATATGTGCGTATTTATTTAATTCAACCTTTATATAAATATATATGAAATTAAAGGCTTTTTCTATTACACCTAAAGAGGGCCAGGTTTTAAATTGGAGCTTAGGCTTGTTCGTTGTTTTTAGTGTTTTCAATCTGATCGATGGATGGACATCAGTGCCCAATGCTGGGCAGGGAGTTCTTACGAATGCTTTTGCGACAGCGCAGTCGTATAGCTTTATTCGTGCTATTGAGTATTTTGTCATTGCTGCGACAAAGTTAGCGATGCTGGAGGTATTTCGTAGATGCTTAAATAAGAATGGTGATAAGGCTGTACAGTTGACTGTCACAATTATGATGGTGCTTATATTTTGCTTAGCTCTTGCAGGTGCTTTGCCACAGTTGCTTTTTACTCAAGAGGAGGAAATGATGGCAATTCTTCATGGTGGATTACCATCATATTTTGCTTATTTCACGAAAGTAGCTTTCCTTGTGTTTTTTATTACGAAGTTAGTTCTGTGTGTGCAATTAGTGCGTACTTATGCTGGTAAGATTCGTTTGTTTGGTGCATCTTTGTTTGGCTGTCAAGTTTTGACGTGGTTGATAGATTTCGCATACTTTGTTGTATATACATGGGTTAGTGGTGCGACGATGACAGAGATTACGAACATTTTTACTATTACCTCTCTGTTAAACTTCGTTCTTGCTTTGATTCCATTCTGCGTGTTGAAGACGACTATGGTAGTTGATGACTAAAAAAGCAGAATTAAGAAGTTACTCACTAATTGATGCTCTTGCTCGTCTGAACCCTTGACACCAGAAAGTTGAGTTTCTCAGACGAGAGGGAAGAAATAAGTAATTTATAACTTCAGAATTTGTGGGTAGAGGGACGAAGAATAAAAAATATTGCAGAAATGAGCCCTGATGAAGTGGAGGAGAATTTACAGAAAGAAAGCGTTACGCTATGTCAATGTGGAAAAATGTAAACTGCTCTGATGAAAAGGTGGGAGAAAAGATAGGTATAAGTATCAAAAAGATATTTTTAACACTATCAAACTTGTTGATGAAAGAGAAGGAAATAGCGTTTAAAAGGCGCAAAAAGATAAATTGAAAGGAGAAAACCATTGAAAAGTCCTTTCCTCGCTCAAAGAAAGAGAGAATCGACACAAAGAGCAGAGCGGGGGAGAGGCAGTCAACTTGCAAGACTCCGAATGAGGAAACGGCAAAGGCGATTAATACGTAAACAAGTGAACGAATGAAAATATAAATATTCGAACACGCAAATACGTAAATAAAGAAAAAGATAAGAAATTAAAAATATAAATATATAAACAATGAAGAATAAGAAGATTGTTTTTGCAAATCAGAAAGGTGGAGTAGGGAAGAGTACGCTGTGCATCCTCTTTGCCAACTATCTCGCTGCAAAGGGTAAGGACGTATGTATCATTGATACCGACTTGCAGAAGACGATTCTGATGCAGCGTCGAAAGGATAAGCTGATCTATGAGGGTGAGGAAGAACCTTATAACGTTCAGGACTTTGACGTGACTGATGTCGAGACAATGCAGACATTAGTTGACTCAGCTTCACAGGTAGAAGGATTCGTATTGTTTGACTCTCCTGGTAATATCAGTGAGGACGGTTTGGCTCCGCTCTTCGTGGGTGCAGACTACATCGTTTGTCCTTACGAATATGAGGATAAGGCGTTGGACTCAACGGGCGTCTTCGTTCAGGTGCTTAACGTACTTCGCGAGCATAACCCACAGATGACCGCACAACTCTTCTTCGTTCCAAACCGCATCGACCCACGTATCGGTACGGCTGAGGAGCAGGAGATGTGGCGCAGAACCGATGAGGTGTTTGGAAACTTCGGACGTGTCACACCAGTTGTCAACAGCCGTGCGACACTAAAGCGTACAAACACTTTCGAATTGCTCGGTACACAGCGTGATGCGGTGAAGAAGGCGTTTGATTATATGCTGAGGAGGATGAAGTAAAAAACCTCCCCCCAGCCCCCTCCGAAAGAGGGGGAGTGCCTAACGGGATGAAGTTGGATAAAACTGGTTAGATAAATAGGGTCTGATAAAACTGATTAGATAAATAAAATCTAATAAAATTGGTTAGACAAACGATGTTAGACGATGCTAACCGGGAAGACTTCGTGAGGGCGCAATAGGGGAGAGACGATGACGAGGGGACACACCAAGTGAAAGGAAATGATAAGGTCCCACGTTTATATATAATAAAGTAAAAACAAAGAAATTAAGATACAATGGCTAAGAAGAAGAAAACAATGGTTATGATGCCTGGTGCAATGACCGACTTGGCACATAGCGTACAGAAGAGTGCAAGACCAAATCCTACTACTAATTCAGAGGAGACGACGACGGATGAGCAGGAAGCTAACGAGCCTGCACAGTATGATACGAACAATGTTGAGCAGGAGGTGCGTACTCAGGTTGAGGAACAGCAGCCAGAGGAGTATGCTGAAGCTATTGGAGATGTTGACGAGCCAGCAGCACCAACGACTCCTGCAAGTCCGTTTGGTCGTGTAGAGCCAAAACAAGAGGGCACTGATCGTAAGGACCGTACTGCACCAGCAGCAAAGAAGCTCCCAAAGGCGGAGGGCAGACAGTTAGCACGCGAATATTCTCTTGCAAAGGATAGCGGTGAGGATAGCTGGCAGATTTTTCTCGACTTGGCACGCGACTATAAGGCACGCGACTCTCGTTTGGCTACCGTTTACATCGACTCAGACCTCAAGGGTGTCCTCGACCGTCTGAAGTCTGCTACGAGTGTGAAACTTCCTTCAACAGCCCTATTGAGTGCTATCGTTGCTCGCTTCGTATTCGAACACGAGAAGGATATTAAGAACGCGATATTTGGAGAGAGCTTGCTGTAAAAAGGAAAAATAACAAAACAACAAAACAACAAAACAACTGGCCCCTCCCCCGACCCCTCCCCCATAGGGAGGGGCGTGAAATGCGAGATACCCCTTGTGTGAGTTGACGAGTAGACAGGTTTACGAGTAGACAAGTTATTTGTAGCGATAAACCACAGTTAACATCGGTACTTATGAGTGGTAGTTTACGTGTTTACTATGCGTTTAGGGAAACATGGTCAATAGAGGTAATCATGATTCATAACAGATAAGGAATTTTTGAACGAAATGAAATTCAGAAATATCATTTATTTAATTTCTTTTTTACCATTGTGTGCTATGGCGCAAGGGGAGAATGCTTGTCATGAAATATCCATGAGTGCAGGTATTATGACAAATCAAGCTTATGATACTCGACTAACCTATCTATATTACTTGAACAAAAGTATTGGTGTGGGTGCTTCTTTCGGATATTATAAGCAATGGCACGCTAATCATATCCCGCAGTCAGAACTCCATCATGGGGAATGGGACTATTGGAAGTTATCAGAAAAGGATTGTAAACCACAGAATATCTATTTAGAGCCTACGTTATCACTAAATAGCCCTACTATAGCTCAAGTGGGAAACTGGACTTTCAAACTCGGAGTAGACTTTGGTGTAATGTTCCAGCTTCCGTATACCCTTGTTAATGTAAAGTATATTAATACAACAACACAAGCCTCACAGCAAAAAAGCATACACACAAACGATATGCAGTGGTGCTTTTGGGATATACGCCCTACTGTTAGGGTCGAAAGTAATAATATTTTCGTTGCTCTTGGTTATGGACTTTCTGATTTTGATGTTTACTCATCCTATCGGAAGATATCAGTCCAAGGGAAGGCATTTGACGATTTCTATCCTAAAAAGAAGTTGAATAATACCTTCTTCTTAAGAGTTGGTGGTTATTTCTAACTTATAGTATTGCTGAGTGGTAGTTGACGAGTTGACGAGTTAACAAGTTAATTGTAGTGATAAAGCATAGTTAACAGTAGTAATCATAATTATGAATTGTGAATTATGAATTATGAATTAATAAAGGATTATGAATTCTGAATTAACAGAGGCTTCTGAATTAAATCAGTCTTATTCTTTTGCTAAGGTTTCCAATCTGTGGTCAATAAGTTTCTTGTATTGTTCTTTCTGATTATCAGAGATAAAAGAGTTATCAATACACACTATCCATTTGTCCCTAAACTTAGCAAAACCAGATAATATTCTGTTAGCAACCACTTCGGAGAGTCCTGTCGAAAACATAGCTTCTCGGAAGTCATAGACAAGAAGTGATTTCTTGAATCCGTTGAGCGACAATGCCATATCCTCTGTGTCTTCTGGCATAACAATCTTTGTGGAAACCTGATCGTAGGTTGGACAGAGTACATAGTGTCCTTCTCGTATGCTATACAAAGAGAAGTTTTTAAGGTGCATATCCGCATTGCCTATAATCCACGAGAAAACAACCTGCTGCCAATAGTTCACTTTGTCTAACATAGAGACACTGGAATATTGGTCGAGGAAACGGGCTATCATTTCATAACTTCCTTGATATTTCTGTTCCGTCAGTTTACCACTTAGTTGACACATATCCTCCATAGGAAGCTTTCGTCCATCGTCGGTTCTATCAATTCTTTTTGTGATATAGTTTAGTTCACCATCAGCAAAACGGATAAGAGAATGCGGAACTGTTGGAATCTTCGCAATCTCAGCCAGATGCATGGATAAATCCTCTATCTCTGGGAGGCATTCAAACTGCTCTGTTTGGGGTTTAAGGATATATCGTCCCATAACGCCTACTATCGTTAGACGTTGTGGATTTCCTGCTGCGTCATGCTCAAGGTCAATTGATAGTTTTGATTGCACACCTGTCACTGTTGTTCGTTTTTCAACGACAATCTGTGCCAAACGGTTAATATCCTTTCGTGTGTAGGGAAGGATAGGGGCTATTGCGGCTCCAAACATTTTCTTTGCACAATGTGAGTGATAGTCAACTTCCCCAGCCTTTAACGGCTTATAACAACACAGGCAACGTTTCATCTTCTTTCCTCCTCCTTTTCTATGGGTACGATGCTAATATCTCCTATACAGTCACGGCAGCACGAGAGGAGTAATCCCATGCGGTCTCTACGGTTGATTTTCCAGTTTCGTTCAGCAATATTCAGCATCCAACCTTCTGGAATAAGACCATCGAAGAAAGAAAAAAGTACATTATTATGATAATGTTCTGCACGTAATGGCAAAGTCAGACTTACGGGGGTTGGCTTACTACTATCCAAATACTCTTGAAGATAAGCGAAGCTATATCCCCTCTCGTCTTCTGTGATAATGCCTGCCGGCTTATCTTTTACATATACTTTTCCTTGTCTCATGATGTTGATTTTTTTTGTCACTTAGTCCTTTGGAATGGGTACTGGTCCTAACTGTAGGTTGAACAGCTCGAGTACTTGGTTGACTTTGTCCATGCGTAGTGTAGCTTTTCCTTGTTCCATCTCACGGACAAAGCGGAGTCCTACACCTGCTTTGAAAGCCATATCCTCCTGCGTTAGATGATATTCCTTCCGCAGTTGCTTTAATGTGATTGATAGTTGATTCTTCTCCATGCTGATTATACCTTTACGGGTACAAATGTACGAAATATCTATGAAAAACAAAACAGATAATCCCTAAAGGGTATAAAGTTTGGTTTATTTAACGTAAATATACCCTATCGGGGAGGGACCTCACCCCCCAACCCCCTCTCCGAGAGAGAGGGGGAGTGCTGGAAACAGTTTGCTGAGGGATGCTTTTTCCTTTGAACTATTAACTTTGAACATTGAACTTTATGATATGGGTAGTTGACGAGTAGACAAGTTAACAAGTTGCTTGTGAGGAAGACATAGTAACATAAGAACGAGTAGACGAGTTAACAAGTTGGCGAGTAGACAGGTTTACGAGTAGACAAGTTAACAAGTTGCTTGTGGCAATAAAACAGATAATCTTTGTTTTTTATTCTTCTGTCTTCTTTTGTTCCTCTGTATTGTAAAGGAAATTCAAACCTTGAAAAATAAGAGGGCGTTAATTCCATTCGAATTAACGCCCTTTTAGCTTGCAAAAGATGCCCTTTTGAGGTCTTATTAACGCCCTTTTGAAGCCTTACTAAGCACCTTTTGAAAACCACTTCTGCAACTGATTGATAACAAAAGACTTACAAGAGTTTTGAAAATATACGTTTTGAGTCCGATTTGCTGTCTTTTCTTTGATTGTTTTGTTAATATATTTCTTTACTCTGCTGCGTTAAATCTCGCACATTGGTAGTTGACGAGTAGACGAGTTGACAAGTAAACAAGTAAACGAGTTAATTGTAGCGATAAATCACAGTTAACAGTAGTAATCATAATTATGAATTGTGAATTTTGAATTATGAATTAACAGAGGATTATGAATTTTGAATTATGAATTCTGAATTAATAAAAAAAGTGTTATATTTGCACCTGTAAACCTAAATCAATGTAATTATGTCTAAATCTACTACTGTCTTCCTGGGTATAAGGAAGCATCCCCCATTCGCAATGGGAGGGGTGGCACTCTCTTTGTGTCTGAGTTTATTCGTCGCTACCCCAGCACTTAGTTCTACGAGTGCGAATGTAAAAACGTTTGAGAGTACACAGCAGCAAAAGCAGGCTATCAAGGGTGTTGTGAAAGATACCCATGGTGAACCCGTTATCGGTGCCTCTGTGATGGTTAATGGAGTTGCCATGGCTGTTACGGATGTTGATGGCAACTTCTCGCTTTCAGCTGCACCCGGTGCTGTGCTACAAGTAAGTTATGTGGGCTTTAAGCCTCAGTCTGTAACCGTCAAGGCAGGTATGACCAATTATACCGTTAGTCTGCAGGATGACAACCAAGCATTGAACGAAGTGGTTGTCGTAGGCTATGGAGTACAAAAGAAGGTAAACCTCACCGGTTCTGTTTCATCTGTTAAGGGCGATGCACTTGAGATGCGCCCAGTGACCGATGCGTCGCAGAGTCTTCAGGGATTGGTACCGGGTTTGATGGTATCTAATGGCAGCTCTGGTCGTCCGGGAGCCACGGCAGCCTTGTCATTGCGTGGTCAAGGCAACCTCTCCGGCACCGGTCATCCTTATGTTTTAGTAGATGGAATCGAGATGAGTCTTGCCGATGTCAATCCAAATGATATCGAGTCAATCTCCGTATTGAAAGATGCATCCGCTTGTTCTATCTATGGTGCACGTGCTGCCTACGGTGTTATCTTGGTCACAACGAAACGTGGCGAGGAAGGCAAGATGCACGTAAACTATCAGGGAAGTATGGGTTGGAACCGTCCTACCGTACTGCCTGAGATGGCAAATGCCGTAGAGTTTGCCAAGATGTGGAATGCTGGTGTTACGAATGCCAACTCCTCTCGTCTTTACAGCGATGAAAAGATTAAGCTCTTAGAGCAGTATATGAACGACCCATCAAGTGTAAATCCATGGCAAGAACTCCCTGCCAACTCCTTGATGAACCCAGCCTTTGAGAACACAGAGAAGGGTATTGGAAACGTTGATTACTTCAAGTTACATTATAAAGACTATGCCTTTAAGCAGCAGCACAACGTTAGTTTGAGCGGTGGTGGAAAGCAGGCACAGTATTATGTATCAGGAGGTTACTTCAAGGAAGACGGTATTCTGCGTTATGCGAAGATGAACTTTGAGCGTATGAACCTCGCTTCCAACCTCACTTCTCGTCTCACCTCATGGATGAAGATGAAACTTAACTTGAAGTATGTTCACTCTGTTGATAACACTCCTTTTGGTGCAGGCGGCTTGAGCGAAGGCTTCTATCACTCCTTAGCACGTTTCCGTCCGACGATTTCAGTGGTTGATCCTCATGGTCATTTCACGGAGTTGTCAATGATACCTTACCTACAGAGTGGTACCTTCACCCGTACAAAGCGCAATCATTACGACATCACATTAGGCTTCGAGCTTAATCCAGTAAAGGGATTGATTATCAATGCCGATTACACCAATAAGTTTATCTCGACCTCATACGAGGCTTTGAACGTTGCCCCAGACATCTATGCAGCCGATGGCGTAACCACTTCAAAGGGAGTGCGAGGTGAGTTGGATGCAAGTCCTGATGGCAAGTATCAGCGTTCAAACTATAACATCCACTATCAGAATATCAGCCTCTATGGTAACTACTCGTTGACCCTTGCAGAGGATCATAACATCGTCTTGATGGCTGGTTATCAGGAAGAAAACAATAAGGTAGACTACTTGAAGAACGCTATCTCTGGTCTTTACTCAATGCACAATCCTAATACAGCAATGGGAACAGGCGACAAGCAGCCAGACGATATCCGCAACGGATGGGCAACACGTGGCTTCTTCGGACGTATCAACTACGACTATCAGGGTCGTTACTTGCTCGAAGTAAACGGCCGTTATGACGGTTCTTCACGCTTTGCACGCGATCATCGTTGGGGCTTCTTCCCATCTGTATCCCTCGGTTGGAACATCAGTCGTGAGAAGTTTATGGAGCCGCTCAGCCAGAAAGTATCGCAGTTGAAGTTGCGAATGTCATACGGTAAGCTCGGTAATCAGGCAGGTGCAGCCCTCTACACCTTCGCTTCAACCATGAATCTCAGTGGTGGATTAGGAAGCTATATCTTTGCTGATGGTCGTCATGCTTACCTCCTTGCGCCAGGCGTTGTCAATCCAGCAACAACATGGGAGAAGGTAAGCAGCAAGAATATCGGTTTAGACTTCGGCTTCATGAACAATGCCCTTACGGGTAGTCTTGACGTCTACGAGCGTAAGACGAAGGATATGTTGGGACCTGGTGTAGACTTCCCCGACTTCTTCGGTGCTAATGCCCCACAAACCAATAACGCCTCTTTGCGCGATCGTGGATGGGAGCTAACGCTGAATTATCGTGGTAAGATTGGTAAGGACATCGACTATAGTATCGGTGGTTCTTTGGCTGACTATACCTCTATTGTGACAGACTATGCTAACCCAACAGGTACGGCACCAGCAAGCAACTGGTATAGAGGCAGACGCGTTGGAGAGATATGGGGCTATCGTACAGACGGCTTGTTGCAGACACAGGAGCAGGCTGATGCTTACAATGCAAGCCATAACAACACCTTCTTCTCAACCTTGAAGTGGACACCGGGTGACGTTGCTTATCGCGATCTTAACAACGACAAATATGTGAACAATGGTAAGAATAAACTCGATGATATGGGCGATATGACCATCATCGGTAATACCTCTCCTCGTTATCAGTATACTATCAACGGTATGGTTAGCTGGAAGGGACTGAGCTTGAGCTTTATGTTCCAAGGCGTAGGCAAGCGTGATTGGGACCCAACCAATAGTGTTTACTTCTGGGGAACAGGTCCTTACGCACAGGTAACGCTCTTCAAAGACCATCTTGACTACTGGTCAGAGAGCAATCCTAACGCCTACTATCCAAAGCCTTATATCAATTCAGCAGGTGGCGTTCGTCCATATGCAGCGAAGACAAAGAGCCAGCCTACTGATCAATACTTGCAGAGTGCGGCTTACTGTCGTTTGAAGAACTTGACCTTGAGTTACACCCTCCCACAGGCTTGGACACAGAAGATGAAACTCCAGCAGGTGAAAGTGTTCTTCTCTGGTGAGAACCTCCTTACCTTCACAAAACTAAAGAAGATGCTCGACCCAGAGGTTATCTTCACTGCCAATGGCTACACAGGCGAAGGCGGTAAGAACTATCCAATGAATAAGGTCATCTCATTTGGACTTATGGTTAATCTCTAATCCTTTAAAAGAATATAACTATGAAACTTAAATATATATGTTTAGCACTCTTGAGTGCAACAACACTTACAAGTTGCTTCGACTTGGACAAGTCTCCTGAAGGAGTGCTTTCAACGGTCAACCCTTTCACCTCCTTGGGTGAGATGAACAGTTATCTCGACCAGTTCTATCAGACTGGTGTGAAGGGACAAGACTTTAACTCATGGGGTAGCGGTGGTATTGCTGGTATCGATATGAACAGCGATAACATGGCAAGTGGCTCTGTTAACACCCGCCTCAATGGTGGTTTGACTCTCGCTAATGCGGGCAAACTCGGTCATTACTATAATATTCGCAACGTCAACTTCTTCTTGAATAACCTCAATTTCAAGGATAAGAACTCCGCTGCCTACAAGCAATGCGTGGGCGAGGCATATTATTTCCGTGCATGGTTCTACTTCCAGTTGTTCAAGAACTATGGTAAGATTGCTTGGGTGAATCGCCCTCTCGAACCACAAGAGGAGGAGATGAACCAGCCTCAACAGGAACGAACCGTGATTGCTGATAGTATTCTTGCCGACCTCGATAAGGCTATTGCCAACCTTAATACCCAGAACAGCAGTGCTTCGATGCGTGTTCATAAGGATGTGGCACGTGCTTTCAAGAGCGAGGTGGCACTCTATGAGGCTACATGGGAGAGGTATCATAAGGCAAAGAACGATGCTTTCTTCGACCCAACTGTTACCGATGCGAAGATTAAGTCTTACTTAGATCAGTGTGTTGAGGCTTGTAAGGACGTTGTTGACAGAGGTGTCTGGAGAATCTATACGACGGGTAATCCATTGAACGACTACCGCGTTATCTTCCAGACAGAGGACCTTAGCGCCAACCCTGAGGTGTTATGGTTTAAGCGTTATGACGGCGTGAATGTTGGTAACAGCGTTGACCGCTACCTCAATCAGGGTGGTGGTAGTAGCGGTGTTACAGCATCATTGGTTGACGACTACCTCACCATCGACGGTAAACCCTTTGTCGGACCAGCCGTGTTGACTGCAAAGGCAACCTTTGGCGACGAGCTAAAGCCAACTGTTCGCGACCCACGTCTGTGCCAGACAGTGTGTATGCCGGGTCAGATTCTGCGTCCAGACCAAGGCGGTTACGTTGTTCCACCACTCAATGGGTCGGGCTATAACAAGAATGAAACAGGCTATTCAATGCTCAAGCACGTACAGATTGACTATAAGGGAAGCCTTGATCAGGAAGGTAAAGGCAGCACACCAGCCATTCAGTATCGCTATGCTGACATCCTCTTAAACTATGCTGAGGCTTTGGCAGAGCTCGATGGTGCGGCTAACGAGAGTCAGATTATTGCCATTCTGAAGCCTTTGCGCGACCGAGTTGGTATGCCAGCAGTCGACTTCGACAGAGAGTATAACACCGAGGCAGACTATCCTTTCCACAATCTCAACAAGTATTTGCAGGCAGTTCGCCGTGAACGTCGTATTGAGCAGGCTTGTGAGGGTCGTCGATTGGATGATATCTTCCGTTGGGCAGCAGCCGATGAGCTGATCGTTGGCAAGCGTGCACACGGTGCATTGTTCATTGGTAGCAACCTCGAACATCATGCAAAGTATGGCACAAGCCTCGTTTATGACAAGCCCAAAGGCAATAATCTCTACCTCTCTGGCAAGCCTGGCGACGCACAACGTTACGTATTGCCAGTGAATCCATCAGGCTATGAGACCGGTTGGAAGTTTAATCCAAAGCGTGATTACCTCCTTCCGTTCGAAACGCGTATGCTCACACTGACCAACAATCTGTGGAAGCAGAACCCCGGATGGGATAAATAATTGCGATAAACCAATTTATTATATATGCAAAATAAAGTTTTATACGGCTTGACAGGAGCGATTGCAATGGGTGCATTCGTTCCTGCCCAAGCGCAGAAGAAACCGATGAACATCGTCTTCATCATGAGCGATGACCATTCGTATCAGACAATCAGCGCTTACGACAAGCGTTTTATCAGTACACCTAACATCGACTGGTTAGCTGACAATGGTGTGAAGTTCCAAGAGAGCTTTGTTGCCAACTCCCTCAGCGGTCCATCACGTGCGTGTATGCTGACGGGTAAGCACAGTCATGCTAATGGCTTCACGGACAACTCTAAGACCTTTGACGGTGGTCAGCAGACCTTCCCTAAGTTGCTCCAGAAGCAGGGCTATCAGACGGCAATGATTGGTAAGTGGCATCTCACCTCACTGCCAACAGGCTTCAACTACTGGGATATCCTTATCGGACAGGGCGACTACTATAACCCTGACTTCCTCAGCAATGGTAAGAAGATACGCCGTCCGGGCTATGTGACGAACATCATTGCCGACATGGCGATTGACTGGATGGAGAACAAACGCGACAAGAACAAGCCTTTCTGTCTGTTGATGCACAACAAGGCGCCTCACCGTGTGTGGAATCCTGATACCTGCGACCTCCGCCTCTATGACGATGTGACCTATCCGTTGCCAAAGACTTTCTATGATGACTATGCTGGTCGTTTGGCTGCACAGAAGCAGGAGATGAGTATCATAAAGGACATGGACCTCGTCTACGACAATAAGATGGCGGATAAGGAGAACGAGATTCACACCACTACAGGACTTGAGCAGTGGGGACGTGGCAACTACAAACGTATGACACCTTCGCAGCGTGCGCAGTGGGATAGCTACTATGACCCAATCATCAAGAAGTTTAAGGAAGACAAACTCTCTGGTAAGGCACTCGCTGAATGGAAGTATCAACGTTATATGCACGACTATATGCGTGTGATTCACTCTGTCGATCGCAACGTCGGTCGTGTCATCGAGTATCTGCGCCAGCATGGTCTTCTTGACAACACAATGATTGTCTATACCTCTGATCAAGGTTTCTACATGGGCGAACATGGATGGTTCGACAAGCGTTTCATGTATGAAGAGTCATTCCGCACACCATTGTTGGTTTACTATCCGGGCGGTAAGCATGGGGTTGTCAAAGAGATGGTACAGAACATCGACTATGCCCCAACCTTCCTCGATGTAGCTGGTGCAAAGGTGCCTTCTGACATTCAGGGCCAGTCTTTCCTCCCACTCCTTGAGGGTAAGAAGCCAGCCAACTGGCGTCAGTCGCTTTACTATCACTACTATGAATACCCTGCCGAGCACTCTGTTTGCCGTCACTATGGTATTCGTACGAAGCGTTATTCGCTCATGCACTTCTACAATGATATCAATGCTTGGGAACTTTACGACCTAAAGAAAGACCCTGATCAGATGCATAATATCTATGGTAAACCAGGTACGGAGAAGCTCACAAAGAACCTTAAGAAACAACTCCTCCAACTGCAGGTGCAGTATGATGATCCAATACGCTTAAAACATTGAGCTTTGAACATTGAACATTGAACTTTATGATTTGACCATAAAACTTTGAACTTTAACCTCTAAGACTACGAATTTCGCGAATGACACGAATTCTTTAGCAATAAGGATTCGTGCAATTAGAGAAATTCGTAGTTCATATCATAAAGTTCAAAGTTCAAAGTTCAAAGTTCAAAGTTCAAAGTCCGAATTTATTTTACATTTCTGGTCCGGAAAAGGTGAGGAATAGAGTCGAGAATCAGCTTTTTTGTTACCTTTGTAAGTATCTTGTTATCAGTTATTTGTAAAGTCGCGGTTTTGAAGGTGCTTACTAAGGTCTGAGAAGGGCGTTATTAAGGTTCTTAAAGGGCATCTTTAGCAAGCCAAAAGGGCGTTAATTCGAATGGAATTAACGCCCTTTTGATTTTTAGGTTATGAAATTATCCAACAAAAGAAGATGTGTCAGTACACCTTATTGAACCTTTGTGAGTTCATAAACCAGATAACGTCCTGTGAGTGGAATTCTTCCGTATTCCAAGGTTTCATGATATAGCATTGTGTAGGCATTGAAAGGACGAAGATAAAACTTAAACTTACTTGTTTTTACGTTATAATATCCGTAGCCGTTAAAATAAGTTCTAAGATACCTTGTGCTTCCTATTTTAGGACTGGAGTCTACAAATTCAACTATCCCTCGTGATACCTCAAAACGATATACGCAACTGTCTTGTTGGTTGCGGCTGGTGAAACGAATACCATTAAGAAGTAAATGTGACTTTTCGTGTCGCTGAGTAAATATTTCTGATAGTGTATCGTTTATCGCAGTTTTTTCGATATTGTGTAGCTTCACATATGTGTCGCGTGACAAGGTTAAATTGCCATAGTAGGATTTTCTTGCACCGTAGATGGTAAGAGTATCGAGGTCAAGCCTTGAATTAAAATAATAATTCTTCTTGGTTGTAGGGTCGTAAACATACACATTACCTCTATACTTGCTAAGTAAAGATTTCTGCACTTTAGTTGCTTCTTCACCACCGATAGGTGCGAAAGTAGAGGTGTTGTCTGTTGTTGCATCATCGTCTTTCGAACATGAAACAGAAAAGCTGCCTACCAACAGTAGGAAAAGAGCGACGAGCAGGTTGTATTTGTTCTTTTTATTCATAATCTATTCTTTATTCATCGTTTATTCTTTTGTTATATGGGAAGTCAGTTTCCTATGCCGTCTTCTTTAATTTGCATATAAAATAAACGTCGTTGAATTCGGCTTTTATTTTATTGCTTTGAACCATGCTGTCATAAAACAAGGCACCCATAGGCTTTATGTAAACCGTCAATTCTTTCGTTGTATTGTTGATAGTTCCACAGATATTATAATACATTTCAGTCAAGTCATAACGATTCTGGTGGGGAGTTTCCAGATATGGGTAGAAGTTATATGGGTCATACAATTGGAATGCCACTTCTGAAGGATTCTTCTTGTTTCTTCCGATGAGTATTGTACGATAATCATGTATCTTACGATTTCTCATCACGGTCCATATTTTGATTATTTTATATAGTATGTCATAAGCATATTGATCCTTCTTTAAGGCATATAATGTAAAAGGAAGAGGATCTGGAGTCAAGTAAAACTGATGTAAGTATAATTCGAACTTGGCACTTACATGATTATCAAAATTAGAAGGAATCACCTGTTTGGTCTTAGGGTCATAAACGGTTAGCGTACCCTCGTAGGTACCCACAGCATTAAAGAAATATTGGTTAGCGTCGTCTCCTTGGATAGGAATTGAATAGTTAATATTAGGTTGCAGGATATCAGCTGTGAAATCATTTTGTTCGATAGGAACAAAGGGCATGTGGTCGTTTGCGCTTTCTTCATCTTTTGAACATGAAGCAAACAAAAGTGGAAGGACTAAACATACGACAGCAATAAGTAACTTTGATTTGGGAAGTTTCATTGTAAAAAGTCATTTGGTTTTATGTGTACAAAGGTACAGAAACCTTTCCTTCTCTACTAAGAATTGCAGATTTGTTAACCTGCTTTGCTCTTTATTAAATTTATCTATTAAAGTTAAACCCAAATCTCTAAGTTTGTAATTCAGCTTGCAAACTTAGAGATTTGGGTTTAAGAAAGACATTAAAGCAGTAGTGTTATCAAAATACAAACTTATGGCTTGTATTTTTGTAATGTTAATTATCATGTAGTAGGCTTATTTTATCGCTCCATATTTCAGAAGAACTTTCTTTCATTCTTTGTTATTATGAGATAAATTCAGTACTTTTGTAACAATAATAAAAGACGAAGAGATATGGAACCATTGGCAGAACGATTGCGACCACGCACGCTCGACGATTATATCGGACAGGAACACCTCGTTGGTGAGGGGGCTGTGCTCCGACGTATGATCGACTCGGGGCGCATTGCGTCGTTTATCCTTTGGGGACCACCGGGCGTGGGCAAGACTACGTTAGCACAGATTATCGCTAATCGCTTAGAGACACCGTTCTATACGCTTTCTGCCGTGACGAGTGGTGTGAAGGATGTGCGCGATGTTATCGAAAGGGCACAGAGCGGTCGTTTCTTCAATTCCGCTTCACCGATTCTCTTTATCGACGAAATCCATCGTTTCTCAAAGTCGCAGCAAGATTCGCTCTTGGGTGCGGTAGAGAAGGGAACGGTGACGCTTATTGGTGCAACAACAGAGAACCCATCGTTCGAAGTGATTCGTCCGTTGCTCTCTCGTTGTCAACTCTATACGCTGAAGTCGCTGGAGAAAGACGATTTGCTGAAGCTGTTGCATCGAGCCATTACGGAGGATGTGGAACTGAAGAAGCGTCATATCGAACTGCATGAGACGGGGGCGCTCCTGCGTTACAGTGGGGGTGATGCGCGTAAGCTACTGAATATCCTCGACTTGATTATCTCAGCCGAATCTGGCAACGATGTCGTGATTACCGATAAGATGGTGGAGGAACGACTGCAAGAGAATCCATTGGCGTATGACAAGGATGGCGAGATGCACTATGATATTATCTCGGCATTCATCAAGTCGATTCGTGGCTCCGATCCAGATGCAGCACTCTACTGGATGGCACGCATGATAGAAGGTGGCGAAGACCCAAAGTTTATTGCGCGACGTGTCGTTATCAGTGCGGCAGAAGATATCGGACTCGCCAATCCTAACGCCCTATTGTTAGCGAATGCAGCCTTTGACGCTGTGACGAAGATTGGTTGGCCCGAAGGTAGAATCCCATTGGCTGAGGCGGTAGTTTATTTAGCTCGGTCGAAGAAAGATAATTCTGCATACGTAGGCATCAATAAAGCGATAGAGTTAGTGCGCCAGACAGGCAACCTCCCTGTTCCCCTCCACCTTCGCAATGCACCGACAAAACTAATGAAGGACCTCGGTTATAGCGATGGATATAAGTATCCACACGATTATCCGGGACATTATGTCGAGCAACAGTATATGCCGGATGAGTTAGCCCCACCCCGACCCTCCCCGAAGGGGGAGGGAGGCAAATAGGATAAAGCTCCTCCCCGAACCAGCGGTCACTGACCCAAGGGAAATAATGGGGAATACTTAGAAATACTATTCATCAATACCTACCACCCATCAGCCAATATCTCACATCATCACCACCCAACATTTAACACCCAACACCCAACAAACATGAAAATAGCAATTCTCGACTGCCATGCAGTCAACCCTGGTGACCTTTCATGGGAACCAATAAAGGAAATAGCAGAGTGCGTTATCTATGAGCGCACAAGTCAGGAACAAGTTATTGAGCGAGCTAAGGATGCGGACGGTATTCTTATCAATAAGATAAATATCACCCGTGAGGTACTCGACCAATTGCCACAATTGAAGTATATCGGTGAGTTAGCAACAGGATATAACAATATCGATGTTGAGGCTGCACGCGAGCGTGGTATCGTCGTATGCAACATCCCTGCATATAGTACGGATAGTGTTGCACAGCATGTCTTCGCCCTCCTCTTGAACGCAACCACACATGTCGACCATTATGCTGAGGCTGTGCGCCGTGGCGAATGGAGCAAGCAGCAGGACTTCTGCTACTGGGACACACCACTCATGGAACTCGCTGGTAAGACACTCGGTATTGTTGGCTTGGGCAATATTGGTCAGAAGGTGGCAATGATAGCACATGCTCTGGGTATGGACATCTCAGCTTGCACCAGTAAGAACAGTAGCGACCTACCAGAGTGTATTCGTAAGACAACCCTTGAAGGCTTGCTCAGTACGTCTGACGTTATCACCTTGCACTGTCCTTTGACGGCGGAGAACACGCGTATGATCAATGCAGAGACACTGAAGGGCGTACGTCGTGGTGCCATCCTTATCAATACCGGACGTGGCGGACTCGTCGACGATCAGGCTGTTGCCGATGCCCTTGAGAGTGGTCAGCTCGGTGCTTATTGTGCCGACGTAATGACTGAGGAGCCACCTCGTGCAGACAATCCGCTCTTCCGTCAGCCTAATGCCTTCATCACTCCACATATTGCGTGGGCAACACGTGAGGCACGTGAGCGCCTAATGGCTATCTGCGTTGAGAATATTAAGAAGTTTATAGCAGGGGAACCACAGAACGTGGTGTAAGAAGCCCCACCCCGACCCTCCCCGAAGGGGGAGGGAGACAAATAGGAAAAGGTTCGCTGTATGTTCTTGGTAAAGTAATAAGACTATCTTCTTATCATGGTCTAATAAGACTATCTTCTCATTGTGGAGTAATAAAGAAATTTGATTTACATATTATAATTACTTATCCCTCCATGTAAGCTATGCTTGTTAGCTGCATCAACTTAGAGTACCACCCATAGCTATATGCACTCCCCTCCCATTACTTCCCTTCGGTCAGTGACCGTTTGTTCGGAGGGACTGGGGCGACATTTAGCTATCTGCACTCCCCTCCTTTCGGAGGGGTTGGGGGAGGCTTTCTCCCTCCCCCTTCGGGGAGGGTCGGGGTGGGGCTTTTATTTATTCAAATATGATCTACACTGATCCACATCTTGTCCGTACACTTCAGGTGATACTGGAGTTTCTCGGAACGTTTGCGTTTGCCATATCGGGCATCCGCCATGCCGCACAGAAACGCTTCGACTGGTTCGGAGGTTATGTATGTGGCTTTGCCGTCGCTATTGGTGGCGGTACGATTCGTGACACTATGTTAGGAGTGCGCCCGTTCTGGATGGCAAACATCATGTATGTTCTTTGTACAGGTCTGGCGCTCTTCCTCGTCATCTTGTCGCGTAGGTGGATTCAACGCCTTAGCAATGCGTGGTTCGTCTTCGACACACTCGGCTTGGCACTCTTTACTATTGCGGGTATTCAGAAGACAATCGCATTAGGACACCCCTTCTGGGTAGCTGTCATCATGGGTTGTATCACTGGTGTGGCAGGTGGTGTTATCCGTGACGTATTGCTGAACAATATCCCCGTAATCTTCCACAAAGAGATCTACGCCGTGGCAAGTGTGGGTGGCGGACTCATCTATTGGGCACTCTTCTCGCTCGGACTACCACTTCCGATAACAGTTATTGTGACATTCCTTGCAATCTGTTTAATTCGTTTTATTGCAGTGGGTTATCACATCTCGCTCCCCACTTTACACGATGAAGACGAAAAAAATAATAAAAAAGATTGCTAAACATTTGGTGGAACGGATAAAAAGCAATACCTTTGCACTCGCAATTCAGAAATGATAACTAAATCATTATCTGTTGCGACCATAATAATGGTTCCGTAGCTCAACTGAATAGAGCACTTGACTACGGATCAAGAGGTTACAGGTTTGAATCCTGTCGGAATCACAAAAGGAATACTCGAGAGAGTGTTCCTTTTTTTTGTTCTCCGAACTACGAATTTCTCGAATGACACAAATTATTTAGTAATACCTTTGAACTTTTTATTCGTTCACCCTTTGACACATATCCTTCTCAGACTTCTAATAATCAGTTTTTACTATTTGTGAGATGATTTTATGCGGAGATTAATTAAAGGGAAAACGGAAAATAAGCCTTTACTGCGGTATGAATAGGAGTGAAATAGTAAGGTGTTAGCATGCGAGAGTGGTATGTCTGTGGCGCAAAAGACTGCTAAGCAACGTCCCTTTAGTGTGTATTAATAGTGTAATCGTCCTTGATAAGTTTAAGTAAATGGATGGAAGGGGAGTCCAGAACATGCCCTTCCGTCTTGATAACGTTATAATGATGCGATGAGGTTATCTATATTTACAGAGCAAGAGGTGTCCCCTGCAGGTACTGCTACATGCTTGATAATCATATCGTTAGGTTGGTATTGTTCTGCAATGTGAGCATCGGACATAGAGAAATCTGAGCCATTTACCTTGGTCATCTTTCCTTTTTTAAGTTCCGCTTTACATCTATATATAGCCTTATGATAAGTGGTTATCATTTTCCTCTTGTTGATTTTAAAGGATTCATTATCGTCTATCTTTGTCTCAACCTGCATAGGATAACTGATAATTATCCCCAATTCCTGATAATTTTCTAAGCCAAAATCCTTTATAGAGCTAAGTAATAACTTGGTTCTTACGACCGAACTACTAATCTGCCAGATGGCTTTTTCATCAAAATTAGACTTCATTTCAGAATAGACGATATAGTCCTTATCTCCCACTTGTAGTAAGAAGATACCATCACAGTCGCACTGATAGCTGCAGTCTGGGACCTTACTGTTAAAAGAGTCCTTACATTTCTTTAGCAAATGGTTCTCTATTTCAATTATTTCTCCAGCATGTTTGTAGGTAACTTGCTCAAGCTTATTGGCTTTTTTTTGTTGCTCATATTTGGTTACTTTACCGTCATGTTGTTTAAAAAAGCAGGCTTGTAAAAGGCAATTGCGTAGGACAGAGAAGTCTATCATTGGTCAGAAGCATTAAGGGAGTACAACATTTCATCAATCTGTTCATCCTGTTTACGCATCTTTTCTACCGTCTCATAGAAGGTCTTCATTGGTATTCCACCTTCTTCCACAGGCAGTTTTTCTATCACAACCTTACCTGTCTCGTCATCTCTATGGAAGAAATATGCCTTCACATTATTACCATCAAGGAACGTTTTTTCTGATAAACCATTTACGGTACAATACCCTTTAAAGGTTGCTTCATTCTTCTTACGGATATTACCTAACTTGATAAGCTGGTTCAATCTATCCATAAAATAATCGCTGTGTGTCGTGATATGGAACAAGAAACCATTATTGATGCATTCTGCAATAAGGTCTGCCACCTGAATCTGCATGGATGGATGCAGGTGTGCTTCAGGCTCTTCCAGACATATTGCTACCTCTGTACCAGAGTGATTCTTTAATAGAAACAAAAGCGGACTAATCTCTTTTATAGAGGAAGCTGCGGCAGACATGTTTACGTGTTTACCTTCATCAAGTACCAGAAATTCCTTACCTTCTTTCTTAACAATATCCCCATCAGTTATCTTCTTAATCTGGTTAAGATAGGTAGACTGCTCATCAGTAACTTTTGTTGAGGTGCAATAGTCGTTGTCAAGTAAGAATCTGCCATACATTCCGTTGCGATTTATGGAGTTGGTAAGGGAATAATCGGCATTGATCAACGCTCCGTTTGCAGGTGGAAAGATTAAGGCGTGATAGTAAAAGTTTTCAAGTAATTTGTGGGAAAGCACCATCTGACAGTATTCGCCTACTGTAAATGCAGTATTTATAATGCTATTCCTGCTCACTTTTTTACCATTAATTGAGATGCTTACAGTATAACCTAATCTCTTTTCTATATCTTCTTCTGTTGCTGCTACCTCTTGATATTCAACACGAAGCGGCTCTCCAAACTCTGGAAAGAGAAAATCTACGTCACATTCTATGGTCGGATCTCCTAATAATGCGCGCATAAATGCTGTTACATTATCATGAAGATATGTTGAAAGGAAATCACCCGAAAGCGTAAAAGAGCCAGAAGAGTTCTCACCTACCAAATGTTCACCTAATCTTGCTGCATCTTTGTAGTTTAATAAACTCGTGAAAAGATAATAAACAAGATAGTTCGCGTAACTCTTTCCCAGCTTTGACATACCCGTAAACACCATGAATGGTGCTACCTGGAATGATACTTCCAGTAAAGGTCCGAACTTATGAATGTCTATAATTATCTTTTTCATATGATTCAATATTGGTAAAATGGGTTCTACATCACGGGTTTGGCGGAGTGGTTAGAAACCATATATTATGGCACAAAGATACGAAAAATAATGTATTAAGTGAAAAATATATGAGAAATTATTGGTTAGAAGACAGTTGAAAGGGAAGGATAGCCCTTCCGTTGTATAGTCTTGTAGAATAGAGGAATAGATAAAAAGGAGAGTGTATTATCCCTCCTTGTTGTAAAGTAATTTCCCAATTGCTTTTTAATAGAGGGTCTTTTGCATTGCAAAAGATGCCCTTTTACGTGGTAAAAGGTGCCCTTTTGAGGTGTAAAATTACCTTTGAACTTTATGATTTGTATCTTTGAACAATTATCTTTGAACTTTGAGCATTGAGCTTTGAACTTTATGATTTCTCCCGATTACGTATGAAATGAAGAGTTTTGCAATAAGCATTTACATAATTAGGGGAATTCGTAGTCGGTTAAAGTTTGCGTGGATAATGGTTTGAAAAAATATGACATAAAATCGGGTAAAAGACCTATAAACAAAGGGAAAAACACGTGTAAAGTCCCTGTTTGTAAACGGCAGTAAATCAATTCATTATGATGTAGTGCAGGAATAGGTGCTTAATTGTGTTTCAAAAGGGCGTTAATAAGACGCCAAAAGGGCATCTATTGCAAGTCAATTAGGCGTCTTTTAGAGGCTAAAAAGGCATGTATTAGCTTTGAAAAACTTTGAACTTTGATATTTGAACTTTGAACTTTGAACTTTATGATATGGGTAGTTGACGAGTTGACAAGTTTACGAGTTTACAAGTTGCTTGTAGCGATAAACTTCAGTTAACAGTAGTAATCATAATTATGAATTTTGAATTATGAATTTTGAATTAAAATAGTAATCATAATTATGAATTGTGAATTTTGAATTATGAATTAACAGAGGATTCTGAATTATACTTGGGGTATATAAAAAAAGAAACGGCAGAGCAATTGCTCTTCCGTTATCTCCGAATAACCACCGTCTCACGACGATAATATTTCTACAATCTTTACCTAAAATATAACTAAAAACCTAAATCTATTACTAACCTAAACAAATCTTCTTTTTCAAAAATAATCCTGAGCAATCTTCAATACCTGTAAAGTCTAAAACCTTGTAATCAGATATGTTTCTCTTGAATTACAATGCAAAGGTATGAATAATATTCAGATTATCAAAATTAAACGATGAAAAATATCATTCTATCGGTTGTTTCTTGATATATATCAAAGGCGATGATTAGTGTAAAGTTGACCTTTTGAGGGTATGTTTTCTTAACGGAATGTGCTTGAATACCGCAAGAATCCTATTGTTTTCGTGGATAGAGTCGGGCGGAGTGATAGGCAAGCAAATGCGAGGAGGCTTTGTTAGTGGAAGCTGATTATTGGTTCTTCAGACTTTTGAAATGATAAGGAAACGCCTAAGTTTAGGGCTTTAACGAAATGTCACACGGAGTTACGGAGGATTATATAAGACGTTTAGTTGCACACTTCATATTTCGGAAGTGGCTTATTATTTTGGGTCTTCAGGTTTTTGGAGTGATAAGGTTTGCCACTTGTGTTTAGGGTTTGAAGCAATGTCACACGGAGACACGGAGAGGACGGAGGATTATTAAAACAAAGCAATGGATGTCACGGAGGCACCGGTGGGGCATAGAGTGAGGGAGCTTGTTTGCCAATTCTATTAATAATTTATACACAAAGCGTTTACCCCAAAATAGTTATCAAGAATCCGTACGCTACACCTCCGTCGCTCTTTGTGCCGTCAGCACCTCCGTAATATTGCGTTTATCTCCGTCCCCTCCGTAACTCTGTGTGCCTAATATATAAGACTTTTAGTTGCACACTCCATATTTCGGAAGTGGGTTATTATTTTCATATAAATGTGTTTGTCTTTATAAGAAATATTGTACTTTTGCACTTGTAATAGGCAAATCCTTTTGCCCTTTCCATCTTCCTGAAAGGTATTAGGACTTTGTTATGACAGATTGGAGAGTACTTGCAGGCTGTGAAGCGGAGCATAATCGTTTTGAAGAGCAGTACTACAGTGCGTTCCTTTGCGCAAAAGAATATTCTATGTAGGAAACAAAAACAGCTTAAAACACAGGAAGTAAGATCGAGAAGGATAACATTTTTTGCTCTTAGATACAATCGACGGATTGTCACTTTATGCGTAGAACCTTTATATTCTTATAGGTGAAAGAAGTCATCCGCTTATTATGATAGGAAGTAACAACCCACTTCCCACGTTTATATCTAAGGAATAAGATAGTGGGACAAAAGCCCGAAAAAAGAATTAGAGATACAGAAATCATCTATAGAAGGATGTCTATAGATAATAATAATTGCTTTCATTTAATAGAAAAGAAACAATGAGCAAGCAAGTTTTTCAGACAGACTCCCGTCAGCGCTGGAGTTATTTTAAGTGGACCTTACGCGTCATTCTTACGATTCTCTCATTGTTAGGAATCGTTTTCTTGGCAATGTTTGCCTTGGAAGGAAGTCCTCAGATGCCTTTCCGTCACGACTATCGGAATGCAGTAACAGCATCATCACCTTATACCAAGGATAACAAGACGGCAAAGCTTTATAAGTCGTTCCGCGACTTCTTCAAGGAGAAGAAGATGCACAATAACTATGCGAAGGCTACGATTAAGAAACAACGATTTATTGGAAAGGCAGATAGTCTGACACAGAAATACTTTCGAGAGTGGGATGATCCACGAATAGGTGTGCGTTCGGCATGGTATGTAAACTGGGATAAGCATGCTTATATCTCTCTGAAGAACAATATCAAGCATTTGAATATGGTTTTGCCAGAGTGGTTTTTTATCAATCCTAAGACCGACAAGGTGGAGTATCGGATTGATAAGCAAGCACTGCGGTTGATGCGTCGAACAGGTATTCCGGTTCTTCCTATGCTCACCAATAACTACAACTCCGACTTCCATCCAGAGGCGATAGGGCGTATCATGCGTGACGAGAAGAAGCGTATGGCGCTCATCAACGAGATGGTTGGGACGTGTCGGCGCTATGGATTTGCAGGAATCAACCTCGACTTAGAGGAACTTAATATTCAAGATAACGACCTTCTTGTCGAATTGCTCAAAGACTTCTCACGTGTTTTCCATGCGAATGGGCTTTATGTAACACAAGCCGTAGCCCCTTTTAATGAGGATTATAACATGCAGGAACTGGCGAAGTATAACGACTATCTCTTCCTCATGGCTTATGATGAACATAACATTGAGAGTCAGCCGGGAGCGGTTAGTTCGCAGCGATGGGTAGAAAAGGCTACCGACTGGGCTGCAAAGAATGTTCCGAATGATAAGATTGTCCTCGGTATGGCTACCTATGGATATGATTGGGCAAACGGAGAAGGCGGTACGACCGTGTCATTCGACCAGACAATGGCTATTGCTCAAGATGCAGATGCAAAGGTAAAGTTCGATGATGACACCTATAACGTGAACTTCTCTTATCAGAATACCGATGATAAAAAGGTTCATCACGTGTTCTTCACCGATGCTGCCACCACGTTTAACATCATGCGTTTTGGTGCAGAATATCATCTTGCAGGCTATGGCTTATGGCGTTTGGGAACTGAAGACAATCGTATATGGCGTTTCTATGGCAAAGATATGTCATGGGAGAGTGTGGCAAGGATGTCTGTTGCGAAGCTGATGCAACTCAACGGCACCGATGATGTCAACTTTGTTGGCTCTGGTGAAGTGCTCCAAGTGACAACAGAACCTCACCCTGGAGACATCTCGATAAGGATAGATAAGGACAATCGCCTTATCTCAGAAGAATATTATCGCGCCCTACCTTCTACTTATACCATCCAACGATTAGGTGAATGTAAGGATAAGCAGCTTGTTATTACCTTCGATGACGGACCTGATAGCCGTTGGACTCCTACCGTATTAAGTACGCTGAAGAAATATAATGTCCCTGCAGCGTTCTTCATGGTCGGACTGCAGATGGAGAAGAATCTGCCATTGGTAAAGCAAGTATATGAGGATGGCCACACCATTGGTAACCACACCTTCACCCATCATAACATGATTGAGAACTCCGACCGCCGCTCTTATGCAGAGTTGAAGTTGACAAGAATGTTGATAGAGAGTGTGACAGGACATAGTACTATCCTCTTCCGTGCGCCTTATAATGCCGATGCCGACCCAACGGAACATGAAGAGATATGGCCAATGATTGTGGCAAGTCGTAGGAATTACCTCTTTGTGGGAGAGTCTATCGACCCTAATGACTGGCAGTCTAACGTTACAGCCGACCAGATCTATCAGCGTGTCATTGATGGTGTACACCATGAAGACGGACATATCATCTTGTTGCACGATGCGGGTGGTAGTTCTCGAAAGCCTACCCTTGATGCGCTCCCACGTATCATAGAGACCTTGCAGCATGAGGGTTATCAGTTTATCTCCCTCGAACAATACTTAGGTATGAACAAGCAAACACTGATGCCTGAGATTAATAAAGGTAAGGCATACTATGCGATGCAAACCAACCTCTGGTTAGCAGAGATGATCTATCATGTCTCAGACTTCCTCACAGCTCTTTTCCTTGTCTTCCTTGCCTTGGGAATGATGCGCCTGATATTTATGTATGTACTGATGATAAGAGAGAAGCGGGCAGAGAACCGACGCAATTATGCTCCTATTGATGCTGCCACAGCACCAACAGTTTCTATCATCGTACCGGGTTATAACGAGGAAGTAAACATCGTCCGTACCATCACTACGCTTAAGCAACAAGACTATCCTAACCTGCATATCTACTTCGTTGATGATGGTAGTAAGGACCATACACTCGAACGTGTACATGAGGCATTCGACAATGATGATACGGTTACGGTACTTGCTAAGAAGAATGGTGGAAAGGCTTCAGCCCTCAACTATGGTATTGCTGCCTGCTGTTCAGAGTATGTCGTTTGTATTGATGCCGACACCCAGTTGAAGAATGATGCGGTAAGTAGATTGATGAAACACTTCATCGCTGACACAGAGAAGCGTGTCGGTGCGGTGGCTGGTAATGTGAAGGTGGGTAATCAACGGAATATGCTTACCTACTGGCAGGCGATTGAATATACGAGTAGTCAGAACTTCGACCGTATGGCTTACTCTAATATCAATGCTGTCACTGTTGTGCCTGGAGCTATCGGCGCTTTCCGAAAGGAAGTGATTGAAGCCGTGGGAGGCTTTACAACTGATACCTTAGCAGAAGACTGCGACCTGACGATGAGTATCAACGAGCATGGATACATCATCGAGAACGAGAACTATGCTGTGGCATTGACCGAAGCGCCAGAGACACTCCGTCAGTTTGTGAAGCAACGTATCCGTTGGTGCTTTGGTGTGATGCAAGCCTTCTGGAAGCATCGTTCTTCACTCTTTGCACCTTCAAAGAAAGGTTTTGGTCTATGGGCTATGCCTAATATGCTTATCTTCCAGTATATCATCCCAACCTTCTCACCATTGGCTGATGTACTGATGCTCATCGGACTCTTTACGGGTAATGCCCTTCAGATATTCTTCTATTACCTCATCTTCCTTATGATTGATGCCAGTGTGTCTATCATGGCTTATATCTTCGAGGGCGAGCGTCTGTGGGTTCTTCTATGGGTTATCCCTCAACGATTCTTCTATCGCTGGATAATGTATTATGTCCTCTTTAAGAGTTATCTCAAGGCGATAAAGGGTGAGCTGCAGACATGGGGCGTGCTGAAGAGGACAGGGCATGTACAATAGCCCCACCCCCTTGCCCCTCCCCCATAGGGAGGGGAGTAGAATGCGAGATACCCCTATTGGTTAGGGAGAACTTTTAGCCATTCTTTAGCAAATTGTTACCAGCACTCCCCCTCTCTCTCGGAGAGGGGGTTGGGGGGTGAGGTTTCCTTATCTCCAACCTCATCGGGTCCTGTATATTTGCCTTACTGATCAGCTGCAAGTAGCGTTCGCGGAGCGGACCGACCCTTATATTCTTTCGGGCGCGGACTGATGAGATGACCGATGAGGGGTTACAGGGTTCGCGCACATGAAGCACCCTACAGATATGATGTACGATGGTTTGGAAGTCCATTGGCCTACCGCATTTGTCCATCAGTCGTCCTGTCTCCCAAACCATGTGAGCCAAGTCGATGAGGTCACACTTCAAGCCAGTCCAATACAATCCTTCCTCCTCGCTTCTATTGATTAGGTCACAGAAGTTATCAACAATCCTTGTCGTCAGTCGGTCTTCCTCCTCTTGAGTCCAGAGGTGGGCAGCCTTCATTACTATATTAACTTTCTTCATCATTGTTCTTAGTGTTTTTTTGTTATAGAATAATGGTTTTAATCATCTACCACCTTCTTTATTCGTGACGCAGTGTAGGTCAGTAGGAGAAGTCGTCGGGTGGCATTCGCATCGTCCCCCTATGGAAACAGCCTACTGGGGAGAAGACTGTTTCGTGAGGTTGCTGCAAAGGTAAAACCCTAAAGTGCAGTATATGTTCAATACCAAAAATTTTTTCATTAAATAAAACTAACGAAATGACCACTAATCTGATTCGGAGGAATAAGACAGGCGAGGCGCATTAAAAGTTAAGGGTTCATCTATAAAAACTTTTATCTTTGAACATTGAGGTTTGAACATTGAACTTTATGATATGTACCTTTTTACCTTTGAACTTTGAGGTTTGAACATTGACCTTTATGATATGACCATTAACGACTACAAATTTCACAAATGACATTATAATTGCTACAATTAACTTGTCTACTTGTTTACTTATCAACTTGTCTACTTGTTTACTTATCAACTTGTCAACTCCCCATATCATAAAGTTCAATGTTCAAACCTCAAAGTTCAAAGGAACTCCGAATTTCACGAATACAAAGAGAATGTCGTAAGATAGAATGACACAATGAACAAATGTTTTAATTAGTATTAGTTGTCTTCCTTATGGGATAGAAGAAGTTTATTATAATTCAAATCGGTCATTACAACCTCTTACTGCCCTAAGACAGCAAGAAATCATAATGACCGATTCTTATTTATATAATCCGAAGATATCGGATGATAGTATTCATCAAAGATTCTGTACCAAACGGCTCATACAACCCTGATTAGGGTCAGATCTGTCGTTAAATATAGACGAAGTGGCAGTTATTCTAATATGTACCATTGAACCATTTACATAAGAAGAAGTAGAATAGTTACCATGTTCTCCCCATACACTCAAGGTACGGTTGTTGCGAGATCTGTAGGCAGATAATGGGATGAAGACAGCGCCACTACTCTTAATCTTCTCGTATGTTGTAGGGTTATTTATTGCATTTCCACCTCCAAATGTTGGAGTTTTTGTAAATGCGTTTCTTGCCTCATCAATAGTCATATCATCTGGGAAGATAAGATAACCACGCAACTCAGCAGGATTAGTTCCTCGCTTGCCATCTCCATTTTCATCAATAAAGCATCTTGCCCACTTAGCATACTTCTTACCATTTTCTATCCAAATACGGTTATTTGAATTATTGGTGTTTTGAGGCATCAGATAAGCCCACTCGTCAGAAGTCATTACACGAGTCTTTTTTGAACCTACGTATAATTTATTACCGAAGTCATACTGAGTTTCTGTGCCTGTACCACGGATACTGAAGGTATTATTAATTACCGTAGGGTTATCAATTGTTCCCCATGATGGAAGGTCGAAGTAGCCGTAGGTCTCTGGAGAAACATATTCTTTCCCATTAATCTTTATTGTACTGTAACTGTAACTACCACCTGTTCTTTTATTCTTAGGCATAGCCATCTCCCACTGCTCTGGTGCTAATCGGTAATAGCCTTTGTGTATGGTGAGTGATCCCTTAAGCTTCAGAGGTACTGAGTTCTTCCATCTGATAAGTGTGTTAGCGCTAAGAGTCTTAGTATTCATTGCTGATGTGTAGGTAGCGATAGGCATTACATACTGCATATTACCATTTGTAATAGCTACCTTCTGTGTCGCACTTACAGAGAACTTTGCCTTCTGCCCATTAAGATAAACGAATGATTTGTCGGCAGCATAGTTACGTGCCTCTGGTGTAGAAGTAATGGCTTCAGTATTCGAATGTGAGCCTGCATAATAACCATCGAAAGCTGGAGCTACGGTACCAGGAACGAAGGTTACATAGAAATCGGTTTTACCATCTGGGAAGAAGATATTCTCCTCTGGGTCTACCTCTGTACCAATTTCAGAAATACCTGTTACTGCACCAGTGCTCAAGTCTACATTAGCTGAAGCGTAAACACCCTTACCACGAAGACCAATCTTTGTCAGTGCTGTGTTGTTATTTGCTGTCACAGCAAAGTGAGCCACAGCAAACACATTTGCCAACTTAATACTTCCTTCAGTGGTAGCCTTATTGCCAGAAACAACAACCTTACCTTCACCTGTCAATACACAGTTGCGCTTCAAGTCAGCGAGATTACCTGTCTGCTGAGTAAGGTCGATGTTGATACTTCCCGTAGATGCATCAACTGATCTGTCAGAACGACCATCAGAAGTCTTACCAACATAGAAGAAACGGTAGGTACTACCATTGGTTACACTGCTTGCTGGTACCTGACCCTCAAAGTCAGCACCGAGACCACCACGCTTCATTGACTTCAATGAAAGTGTGCTAACAGTCTTCTGACTTCCATTACCTGACACAAGCAGGATTTTGTCACCCTGTTCCCACTTCCATGGACTCTTAGCAGCATCAGCTTCGCTCAATACAGCACGTGTCGCTGCAGCATCATCCTCTGTACCTGCAGACACAGTAAGGGTTACCATTTGCTCTTTTGCTTCTGGAGACTCGATGTCATCAGAAGAACAAGAAGCAGTAAAGATTGATATTGCCATGCAAAGTGCTGGCAAAAGAATTCTTTTTTTCATTCTTTATTCCTTTAATTACGTATTAAAATCTTGAGTTAAATCACTCTTACTTCATGTAAAATAATCAACTCGTAGTTGGATTAAAATGTTTTTATAAGGTAAGTTTAGTGGTGATAGACATTTTTAACTGTCTTGTCCCGTGTACCAAGCGTCACTTGGGTCCTCGCTAACATTTTTATTTTCGGTTTCACCTGTCACACTACCGCTGCAAATTACAGACTCTGCTTCTACAGAAAGAATCGCGCACAATGGTTTTTGATAGGCTACTTTCATACCAGTGGCAATAGTTTCTAATGCCATTAATTCACTTTTTCTCATCTTTTTTATCTTGTAAAGTTTTTATATTGAATACAATAAATATGGTGCTTTACACACCAATGGGCTTGTATTTAGTTTCTGATTCTGCCGTTATATTTTGTGCAAAGATAACTCTTTTTTCTATAAATAGCAAGTAAACTAAGGCATTTAACAATTTAGAGGTATATGAATTTTATAGAAACAGCCAGTTAATCTATTTAAATAATTTTATATGTTTGTATATCTCTATATCTTTGTAAGCAATAAATAACGGTTTAATTTTACATCTCAGTGATGTGAAATTATATTACGAAATAACCGAATAAGATTTGTATAACTAAGCAAAAAAGAACAAATAAAATTGCTGCCGTAAGCCGCTTGTTTTCAAGTAGTTGTGGAGGTCGGTTTTAAAAGGTGCTTGTTAAGGGTTCAAAAGGGCGTTAATAAGGGGCTTAAAGGGCATCTTTTGCAGGTCAAAAGGGCGTTAGTTGCAAGTCGTTTGGTGGTATTTATAAAATTGGTATGTGAAAAAAAAGCGGACAAAGGAGGGCGGTGGTTTGGGTTTAAGTATGGAGATTGTGAAAAAGAAAATGAGTTCGGCAATCATGCCGAACCCATTATTATAAAGGTTTATTTGAAAAAAACGGAATCCTCGGGTACCTTTACTTGATACCTAATGAATTGCGTAAGTTGAGATAATCAGAATCTAATGTGTTATCACCAGAATCCCAAACAGGGCGGATAGCCTTAGCTTGTGTCTTAGGATGTTCTGCCCAGTTCCATTCAGCTGCACCAAAGAAGAAGTCAGCTGAGCGGTCATTCCATTTGCTATCGTCAGTTGTCATATATTGACCGTATGCGTTACCATCGCCTGATAGGTCTCTCATCTTCATACCAACAGCACCAGGATCACGCAATCCGGTATATGGCAAGAACAATCCTTTGTTTGCTTGAATGAGGGCTGTCACATTGGTGTAGCTATCAATAGACTTCACAAAGCGTTTTGCAGGGAACTCATGATAACCGCCGCTGGTGCTGGTTGTGAAGTAAGCACCATAAACCTTAGTACCCTTATCTGTGTAACAATAAGCAGGGATGGCACGTGCTTCAGTGTAGAGTTTCTTCATTTCGTCACCAGTTGGCATACGATAATGCTGGTGCTTGTCCTTTGTATAATACCAAGCAATGTCACCGCGTGTTGCGCCAGTTCCATTTATATCCCAATCGGTATAGGTACCAGCACTTGCAGGATAATAAAGCTTCTTACCAGCAACACTATTTCTAAATAGCAGACTACTCCTCAGGTCCAATGCCTCTTTGATATGACCATAGCGGAAGAGGTCGACATCTTCTACCTTCTGAGTTGGGAAGTCAGCAAACTGTGACGTAGTGTTACCAGCTTTATCGTTAGTAACCTTTCTCCTGTTATTTAAAGTCACAGCGCGCTGTGATATCCACCACTGTGCTGGAGCGATACCCCAATATCCACCATTTGCTGGACCGTAATGGATAAAGTTACCTGTAGCCCATTTCACACCTTGTACCTCAACCCATGGTTTTGGACCTACTGGTGTCATGTGAAGGATGTCAGTATGGTAAACATTATCAGCAGTGAAATTAATGTTAGCATACTCCTGCTCATACATCTTACCCTTTGAATAAACCATAATGTGTACATTGGTATAGTTGCCTGGTAACAAAGCAATGTAAGTGTACTGGTTGTTAGCAGATGTAAACTTTGTACCCTTTGCAGGAATCACAGCAATACTCTTGTTTGCCTCATATTTATCGTCAGAAGCAAAGGTGTTGTCTGTTATGTTAAGAATGCCAGACGCCTTAATATTTGAGACATAGATAGAGTCAATATTAGAAAGTTTGTTGTTGTTCTCATCTGTGAAGCGCAAGCCCCAGAAAGACACAAGACGCTGTAACTTTCCAATCTTGATATCTAACTTGTCAGATTCTACCTTTTGAGGGTGTGAACTCTTGCACTGATAGTCGAAACGGCTACCGAGTGAAGCTGCTGTACCATCTTGGCGACTAAGGTTGAGACTAACGTATTTTTGAGCTTTAGCACTTGGAACGTAAGATATAATCTTTGATACAGTACCAACTGCTACGCTCTCCTCTCTTCTTTCAACAGGAGTGATAGTCTTGTTAGCACCCTTTAAAGCTACAGCAGGGTAGAGGAAGCTAATGTTATCATTTGTTGACATAGAGCGACCAGCAGCAGCGATGTCACCAATAAACTTGGCAGACTTACCGCCTCTGTCTGTTGTCAATACAAAATAGTTATTTTGTTTGCCTTCATCACCATTGACGAAAGCAGCTAACTCGTCGTTTACAAGCCACTCTGAGATCAGTCTTTTGCCATTGGCAGGGTCAACAGCGAGTGCACGCGTTGAAGCACCTGTGCCTTGAGCTGCATCTGCTGATACAGTGACGTGATAAACTTTTGGTGTGTTCTCACCTGCAGTGTTGTCAGAAAGTTCATCTGTCTGGCAGGCTGCTAAGGAGATTGCCATTGTTCCACAAAGGACAATAGCAAACTTACTTAATTTTTCCATAAATATCCGGTTAATTATTCGTTAAATTGTGTGTGTTTCTTGGTAACTGATTCAAATGTTTGGATCAATTATCATTGTTTCATTTTTTTCTTTCAGCTACTAAAGTTTACTCTTTAGTGTACCACTTTGATTTCTCCTTTGCTTCCGAATTAAAAGGATTAGGGATGGTGGTGGTAGATGTACTCGTTGGGTCGCCACCCTGTTTTGGGTCTGTAGTACTTCCTTCAACCCCTGTTCCTGCAAGTAGATGACCTTCTACCTTCTGTTCATAAACTTTTGTTTCTGGTTCTAAATAAATTTTCTTCATTATAATTTAAATTTTAAATAACTCTAAGTATTTTATTCGAGATGTTAATTTAGTACGGGATTAGTGCACAAAAAACCATCTGGAATTATATAATACTATGCAAAATTAGTTATTTTTTTTAGACATTGTCCGCTTTTTTGTAATTATTTTAATTGATGTAAATCAAAAAATATCTATCTATAATTTAGAAAACTGACAAACAAATAGTTAGCTTTTTCATTCTTGGTTTAGCCCTTTGGAATCTTAATGTATGACTTCATTACACGAAAAAAAGTGAAGTACAAAAGCAATATCATATACATATGAACGTTATAGGCTATAGAATGATAGAATTAAGTGCAAATGAAGAGAATCCACTCTTAATAGATACGATCGTTTGTAAAAAGTATATTATTTGCGTTTATTTTTGTTAAATACTTGATATATGATAAGTATTGTTTGCGTGTAATATGTTATCTTTGTATTAAGAACCTACAAAAAAACGGATGGGAATGTGAGAAAGCATGGATAACTTTTGAACATCTATTTGATATAGGGACCTACATTTTTAATATAGAGACCTACATTTCATATAGGACACACCTATTATATATATAAGGCTGCCCCACATCTGTTATTGGGCAGACCTAAGTCAGAATAAGATTATTATCAAATATAAAATAACTAATGAGAAAAGGAAAGATTCTACCAGTAAGTGTTTTCCTATCTTGCTGCTCTTTGACCGCTTTTGCCAGCAGTCATGTCACTTCGGCTGACAACTTTGGCAAGAACGTAGTCGTTGCTGCAACTAAGGCAAATACCGCAAAGGTATTGGGAACACAGCAATCAAGTGGTGACGTGAAGGTTACCGGAACTATCGTAGACAATGCTGGCGACCCAGTTATCGGTGCTACTATCCGCGTGAAGGATTCGCAGCATGGTACGACCACCGACCTCGATGGTAAGTTTGAGATTATGACCCATAAGGGTGCTACGCTTATTGTCAGCTATATCGGTATGAACACTGAGGAGGTGAAGGTTAGCGGTGATGCCCCATTGAACATCACTTTGAAGGCTGAGGCTCATCAGATTGAGGAAGTTGTGGTAACCGCTTTGGGTATCAAGCGTTCTGAGAAGGCGTTGAGCTATAACGTTCAGAAGGTAGGCGGTGAGAACCTTACAACGGTTAAGAACCCTAACTTCATGAATTCACTCTCTGGTAAGGTAGCCGGTGTGAACATCAATGCTTCTTCTGCTGGTATGGGTGGTGCAGCCCGCGTTGTGATGCGTGGTCCTAAGTCAATTACCCGTAGCAATCAGGCTTTGTATGTAATCGACGGTGTGCCAATCAACAACACCAGTCAGGGTGAGATTTCAGGTGGTGCGTTCAGTTCACAGCCGGGTTCAGAAGGTATTGCCGATATCAACCCAGAGGATATCGAGTCAATCAGCGTCCTCAGTGGTCCTGCTGCTGCTGCCCTCTACGGTTCAGCTGCTGCGCAGGGTGTCATCATGATTACCACGAAGAAGGGTAAGGAGGGCAAGGTAAGTGTGACTGTAAGTAACAGTACACAGTTTGCTAACCCATTCGTCATGCCAGAGTTCCAGAACTCTTACGTAAACCGTGCTGGCGACGTGAAGTCATGGGGTGCAAAGACTCCATCAGTCTATGGTGACTATGAGCCAAAGGACTTCTTCAATACAGGTACGAACGTTCAGAACAACGTAGCTCTGACTGCAGGTACGGACAAGAACCAGACCTATATCTCAGTAGGTACGACGAATGCAAAGGGTATCATTCCTAATAACAGCTACGACCGTTATAACTTTGCATTCCGCAATACAACAACGTTCTTGCACGACAAGATGACCTTCGACTTCAACTTCAATTACATCAAGGAGCATGATAAGAACTTGACAGCTCAGGGTCAGTACTTCAACCCATTGACCGCTGTTTATCTCTTCCCACGTGGTGAGAGCTTCGACGCTGTTCGTACATACGAACTTTACGATGTGACAAGAGGTATCAATGTTCAGAACTGGAACTTCGGTGATGCATTGAGTATGCAGAACCCATATTGGGTAGCCAACCGCATGGTTCGTTCAAACAACCGTAGCCGTTACATGATCAGTGCAAGTCTTAAGTATAAGATTTTCGACTGGATGGACGTTGTGGGTCGTTTGCGTTGGGACGATGCAGGTACAAAGCAGGAAGACAAGCGTTACGCTTCAACAACCAACCTCTTTGCTCACTCAAAGTATGGTTTCTATGGTTATGACAAGGTGAATGACCGTTCACTCTATGGCGACTTGATGTTCAATATCAACAAGACATTGAACGACTTCTCAGTATCAGCCAACCTCGGTGGTTCGTTCACACGTAACAAGTATAACGTAACAGGTTTCCAAGGTGGTTTGAAGGCACCATCTAACTTGTTCACTCCAAACGCAATCGATTACGGTTCAGCAACCGCTGACAACCGTCCAATCTTCACAGACCATGCACACAAGATTAACTCACTCTTCGCTAACGTAGAGTTGGGCTGGCGCAGTATGCTGTTTATGACTGTAACAGGTCGTAACGATTGGGATTCAGCTTTGGACGGTACCGACAATGTATCCTTCTTCTATCCATCAGTGGGTATGTCAGCAGTTATCTCTCAGATGGCAACACTTCCATCATGGATTAGCTACATGAAGGTGCGTGGTTCATGGGCATCAGTAGGTTCAGCTATTTCTCCAAACATCACCTCACCATGGCGTTATCAGTATAACCCAGCGTCAGGTACTTATAGCACCGTAACTTATAAGTTCCCATCAAACTTCCGTCCAGAGCGTACGAACTCTTGGGAGGCAGGTTTGACATCACGTTTCTTCAATAATGCACTTACTTTGGATGTTACAGTTTATCAGTCTAACACTCGCAACCAGACCTTCCTTCGTCCTATCACAGGTAGTCAGGGATTCTCTTCTGAGTATGTACAGACCGGTAACGTAAGAAACCGTGGTATTGAGCTTTCATTGGGTTACGGCCATACATGGGGCGACTTCGCATGGAACACTAACTTCACTTACAGTGCTAACCGCAACAAGATTGTTGAGTTGCTCGACGATCCTAACGAGGTTATCAACCAAGGTGGTTTGAATGGTGCTAACATCATCCTTAAGAAGGGCGGTACGATGGGCGACCTCTATATGACCAGTGACTTCAAGCGCGACGCAGAAGGCAATGTCGCTATCAAGGATGGTAACGTATCACAGGTGAACCTTACCAACCCATCTTATCGTGGTTCAGTACTTCCAAAGGGTAACATCGGTTTCTCTAACGACTTCTCTTGGAAGGGCTTTAACTTCGGATTCGTTGTTACCGCACGTTTCGGTGGTATCGTAATGTCACAGACACAGGCGTTGATGGATGCTTACGGTGTATCAAAGGCATCTGCTGATGCACGCGACAAGGGCGGTATCGCAGTAAACAATGGATTGGTATCAGCTGAAAACTACTATGCCGTAGTAGGTGGTGAGAACCCAATCTGGTCAGAGTATATCTACAGTGCCACCAACGCACGTATCCAGGAGGCACACCTCGCTTACACCTTCCCACGTCGAATGTTGGGCGGTATGGAGCTGACACTC
This sequence comes from Prevotella melaninogenica ATCC 25845, assembly GCF_000144405.1. Taxonomy (NCBI): domain Bacteria; kingdom Pseudomonadati; phylum Bacteroidota; class Bacteroidia; order Bacteroidales; family Prevotellaceae; genus Prevotella; species Prevotella melaninogenica. The sequence continues at coordinate 1,194,931 of NC_014371.1, read as the reverse complement.
GGTTTGACTGCTAACAACCTCCTCATGCTTTACAACAAGGCACCATTCGATCCAGAGGCAACAGCATCAACAGGTACCTACTATCAGGGCTTCGACTATCTCATGCAGCCAAGCCTTCGCACACTTGGTTTCAACGTGAAGCTGAAATTCTAAACATTTAACCACTCATTTAATCGAAATATAAATGAAAAAGATTAATATATATAAGGCGGTCACAGCTTGTACATTCGCAAGTGTGCTGCTATGCTCAATGTCGTCTTGTACAGATGGATTCCAAGAGGCAAACCGTCCAGGAACGGGTGCTTCTCTCGAAGACTTGTCGCGCGACAACTATCAAACCTCTTCTTTCCTCGTACAGATGGAGAACGAGGCTTTCCCTGAGCAGGAGAATGCTTACCAGATGAACGAAGACCTTATCGGTAACTACTTGGGTCGTTACATGACCTATGCTAACAATGGTTTCGCTGAGAAGAACTTTGCTCGTCTCAATGCTCCTAATGGTTGGGTACGCTATCCGTTCAAGGATTCTATGACAAAGACGGTATCTGCTTTCAAGGCAATTGACAATGTGACAAAGGGCGAAGGACCAGTTTATGCTTGGGCATTGATTCTCCGTGCACAGTCGTTCATGCGTCTTACAGATATGTACGGACCACTTCCTATCGGTGCTGATGCTACTGACGGTAATGCTTACTCTTCTCAAGAGGATGTTTATAAGAGCATTATCGCTGACCTCAACAAGGCTACAGACGTCATCAAACCATTGGTTGCTTCTAATCCTAATGTTACTATTGCTGAAGAGTTAGACAAGGTTTATCAGGGTAAGATGGCTAAATGGTTGAAGTATGCGAACTCTTTGAAGCTCCGTATTGCTATCCGCATCCGTTATGTTGAGCCAACATTGGCAAAGCAGTTGGGCGAACAGGCAGTACAGGACGGTGTCATCACAAGCAATGATGACAACTGCGCTATTGCTTATACACCAAACGGACAGTATAAGACATCTGTAGAGTGGGGTGATAGCCGTGCTTGTGCTGACCTTGAGAGCTTCCTCACAGGTTACAACGACCCACGTCTGACGAAGTTCTTTACCCCAGTAGAGGGCGGTATTCGTTCAGTAATCGGTTGTCGTGCCGCTGCGAAGATTGGTAATAAGACCACAGCAGGTAAGGCTTACTCAGCTGCAAACATCAAGATAGACAGCAAGGGCGTATGGCTCACAGCTTCTGAAATGGCTTTCTGTCGTGCAGAAGGAGCTTTGGCAGGCTGGAGTAATATGGGCGGAAGCGCTAAGGACCTCTATGAAGAAGGTGTGAAACTCTCCTTCGAGCAGTGGGGTGCAGGTTCTGCAACAGCCTACTTGGCTGATAACACATCAACCGAGAAGAATTATGTTGACCCAATCAGCGAGTACGGTGGAGATGTTAGTGCTGTCAGCAATATCACTATCAAGTGGGACGACTCAGCTACTGACGAGCAGAAGATGGAGCGTCTGATTACTCAGAAGTGGATTGCAATGTTCCCTAACGGACAGGAAGGCTGGAGCGAAATTCGTCGTACAGGCTATCCAAAGGTGTTCCCTCTGGCACAGTCAACAGACTATAGCATCCAGGTTGCTAACCGTATCCCATTTGATATTGATGAGGCTACCAATAACAAGGCAAACTATATTAAGGCTGTACAGCTGTTAAAGGGTAATGACGACTATGCAACCAAGATGTGGTGGCAGCGTTAAACGATATCTATCATACAATAAACATTCGATAAAAAATGAAGAATTTAATAAAGATATTCTTGCTTTCAGCCTGCGCTGCAACGGCTTTCACAGCCTGCAGCGACTGGACTGAGACAGAGGCAAAGGACGGAGCTGACCTTACTCACACAAATAAGTCTGAGGCTTACTATGCTCAACTTCGCGACTATAAGAAGACTGACCACTCTGTAGCTTTCGGTTGGTTCGGTAACTGGACGGGTACTGGTGTTACACATGAGAACTCTTTGGCAGGTCTTCCTGACAGTACAGACTTCGTTTCTCTTTGGGGAAACTGGAAGAATCCAACAGAGGCTATGCTGAAGGATCTCCGCTTTGTTCAGAAGACAAAGGGTACAAAGGTGCTCATCAGCTGTCTCGTATTTGACATTGGTGACCAGATTACTCCAACCAATACTGACTCTACCCTTACATGGAAAGAGTGGCGTCATAAGTTCTGGGGATGGGGCAACGATGAGGCTTCACAGATTGCAGCGACTGAGAAGTATGCAAATGCTATCTGCGACACTATCGCTAAGTATGGTTATGATGGTTTCGACCTCGATGCTGAACCTTCATATGCTCAGCCTTTCCAGACCGATAAGGAGCTTTGGCAGAACGCTAAGGTGATGGAGGCTTTCGTAAAGACAATGGGCAAGCGCATCGGTCCTAAGTCTGGTACTGATAAGATGTTCGTTATCGATGGTGAGCCTGACGCTATGGCTGCTCAGTATGGCGAATACTTCAATTACTTCATCCTTCAGGCTTATAGCTCTTCTGGTAACAGTGATCTGAACAGTCGCTTTACTGCTCAGGCTACTCACTTCCAGCAGTATCTCACACCAGAGCAGGTGGCTAATAAGCTCATCGTCTGCGAGAACTTTGAGAACTATGCTGGTAAGGGTGGTGTAAGCTTCCGCTTAGACAATGGTACAACCCTTCCTTCTCTCTTAGGTATGGCTTACTGGAACCCTGTTTACAATGGCGTAACCTATCGTAAGGGTGGTGTAGGAACCTATCACATGGAGTACGAGTATACAGTATCTGGACAGACAGGCAACTATCCTTTCTTGCGCAAGGCTATTCAGATTATGAATCCATCAATCCAATAATCAAGACATTCAAATTATGAAATACAATATTTCTAAGCTTTTCATCGGAGCCGTAGCTATGGCTTCTCTGACACTGCTGGCTTCTTGTGAGAATGCTGAATATTCGCCTCTTTCTAATCAGGCGTATATCGCACAGACCAATACTAATGGTAACTCAAGTCAGAATATTACTATCGGTACGTCGGCTGTCACTTCTTCTGTGAACGTGCGTCTCTCTGACCTCGCGACACAGGACTACACCTTCGAGGTGGTAAGTGATACAACGGCACTCGCTGAATACAACCAGCGTAACGAGACTTCTTACAAGCCACTGCCTGCAAGTCTTTACTCACTCTCTTCTAACGAGGTGAAGATTGAGAAGGGTAAGTCGGTTTCTTCTGATGTGACACTGACGATCAACCCATTGACACAGGCACTGAAGGACAGCGGTCAGAAGTATGCTGTTGCCCTTCGTCTGAAGAGTAAAGATGGCAAGTATGACGTCCTGAACTCTGGTAGTTCAATGGTTTACATCCTCGATCAGGTTGTTTATCAGGCTGTGCCAATCATTAACGCTACACATAACATCCACTTCGCAATGCGTCAGACCTATGACCTTTCACAGTGGACTGTCGAGATGAACGTGAACATCAGCAAGCTCGGTAAGGGTCTTGGCGAACTTAACAACCAGACACTCTTCGGTGCATGGGGTAATGATGGTGGCGAGATTTATACTCGTTTCGGTGATGCTCCTATCGAGGGTAACCGTCTGCAGATTAAGACTCAGGGTACGCAGATGAACAGTAAGCAGCTCTTTAACGAGAACCAGTGGTATCACCTCGCATTCGTTTGTACAGGTACAAAGCTCTACCTCTATGTTAATGGTGCACTTGATAACTCTATGGACCTCCCTGGTAAGGCAACTAACCTCAGCAACCGAATCAACTTCGGTAACACTGATTATCTGAAGGCAAACGTGAAGGTGAGCGAGTTACGCTTCTGGACAGTGGCTCGTACACAGGCTCAGATTGCTAACAATATGTACGCTTGCGATGCTAAGAGCACTGGCTTGGAGGCATACTGGAAGCTCAACGAGGGTCAGGGCGATACCTTCAAGGATGCAACAGACCACGGCAACACCGGTAAGTGTGTAGCTGTTCCAACCTGGGAGCAGAACGTAAGAATCGATGGTAAATAAGTCAAAAGGAAACTCAAATATGAAAATAAAAGTATTCAAGTCAGTGCTGGCAGCCTCTTTGGTTGCTGCCACACTGGCATCTTGTCAGAGCGAGCCAGAAGTTGGTAGCACGCTCTACCCAACTGCAGAAGAGAACTACTCTGCAAAGGCTTACCTCTATACTGGTACCAGTGACGGCAACAAGTTGTTGCTCGCTGGTGAGAAGTCTGCATCAACTGTTACCTTGGCGAATGATAGTGCAAAGTTCTATGTTCGTCTCTCTTCTCCAGCAGAGAAGGATGTAACAGTAACATTGGCTGCTACATCTGATGGTGTTGAGGCAAATAGTAGCGAAGAGGTGATGAGCACTGACGCTATCAGCCTTAGCAAGACATCTGTAACCTTCGCTAAGGGCCAGCAGGTTTCTGAACCAATCGTCGTTAAGTTGGTGAATGGTGATGCCCTCAAGAACTTGGCTATGTTGAAGAACGGCGTTACATCTGTTGTTATCAAGAGTGTTGATGGAGCTGAAACAGCAAAGACAAACACGAAGGTATTGGTTACAACTAACTTCACCTTCAATAACATCAATGCATCTGGTACGCTCAATGCAGACAAGCAGATTGCCTTGAACGAATATCAGATGTCAACTACACTCAGCAGTTCTAATGCAGCAAAGTTGAATGATGGCGATAACAACACCTATGTGTATTCATATACCTATTATGAACCAGAGTTTACAATGGCATTCAATAGCACAAAGGAACTGATTGGTGTTGGTATCCTTTGCAACTACACAAGCTACGGATATGGTGTGAAGAAGGTGGCTGTAGCTACCAGCTTAGACGGTAAGACATGGACAAACATGGGTACTGCCACTGCAGCCTCAACCTATGATGATGATACTCCATTCCCAATTGTATTTAATACTCCAGTAACATGTAAGTTTGTTAAGCTGACAATCCTCCAGAGCTTTGACGAAAGTGAGAACCCACGTTTCTTGATTGGTGAGATTGGTGCTTACGAGTATCTTGATTGGAACTTATAAGTAAGCGTTAACTTCTATCCGCTCATAGTAGCGCATACAGATTTAGCCTCCGAAGTATTCATTACTTCGGAGGCTTTTTTGTGGTTTTTCCGTTAAACCCGATTCGGAAACAATACCGTAATAATTAAAAATATACATATTTCTAATCTCGCGAATGACATGAATTACATTACAATAAACATTAGCGTAATTAGCGAAATTCGTAGTTCTAATCAAAAAGTTGACTGCGAATTACGCGAATGACACGAATTATATAGCAATAAGTTTAGCGTAATTAGTGAAATTCGTAGTTGGTATTACTTTGCAATAATGATTAGAAAAATTCGCAGTATGTATTCGAATTTCTTTTACATTTTAGTTAATGAAAGGGTAGGGGAAAGGAATAAAAATGTGTTATTTCGGAGTCTTTGTAAGTATTTTATTCTCAATTAGTTGTGATGATGTGTTTTTAAAGGTGCTTAGTAAGGTTTCAAAAGGGCGTTAGTTAGGACCTTAAAGGGCATCTTTTGCAAGCCAAGTGGGCGTTAATTCGAACGTAATTTGTGCCCTTTACAAAAACTGATTGTGAAAAAATTAGACAAAAAGGTGAGCCTTCCATAAGGCGGGAAGTAATCACCGAGCCCCCTGTAAAAACATTTGTTTATTGTGTACATTTTGTCTTAGTGTGTCTGTTCTTTAACTTGCAATTCGTGTCATTTGTAGTTCTTTCAATCTAAATGTGTTTATTCTGTTTAAAACTTGATTATTCTGTCTTCTTCGATTGATCAAATGAATATTCTGTCTTTCTGACACTCAGTTTATAAAATATGAATATCTTCCACAGGTAATAGATGCTGATATTCTTAAGACGGATAAACGCTCTTTGCAAGAGCAATTGGCAGCAATCCATCTTTATGACATAGTTCATGACTGTCCTACGAATGCAGCCATTGTGCTTTTTGGGATAAATGCCTCTTTCTTTCTTCATGGCTGTTATGTTCAGTATGTGCATTTCGCAGGAGAAGATACAGGAAGCGAAATTCTTAACGAAAGGCAGATGCGGGGAAGTCTATGTTCGATACTACCTAAGTTGGAGAGTTTTGTAAAAGATGCTATTGTCACTTCACGTCCAATGCCTGTGAGTATGCTACGAGAACAGATTGTGTTTAACTACCCAGAACTCGCACTTAGAGAGCTACTGATGAATGCTTGTATGCATCGTGATTATCAATCAAATATGCCTATAAGAATTTATCAATTTAGCAATCGTATAGAGATTCTCAATGCTGGAGGCTTATATGGGGAGGCTCGTCCAGAAAACTTCCCTACGGTAAATGATTATCGTAATCCTATTATTGCAGAGGCTATGCGTGGTATGAAGTATGTTAATATGTTTAACCGTGGTATTCAGCGTGTTAAAAATATGCTAAGGGAGAATGGAAATCCAGACCCCATCTTCAATGTCGGTAAAGTAACTGCTTTCGAGGTGACAATACAGCCATCTTTGTCACTTAACTTAGTCACTGATGGAGAAAAAGTGACTAAGTCTGTGACTAAGTCGGCAGAGGTAATGAATGAGGTTATTGCCTTATGCCAACAGCCTAAAAGTCTTACTGAAATTATAACCCATTTGGGACTAAAACATCGTAACAATGCTAAAAGTCGCTATATTGACCCATTGATAAAAGGTGGATTTCTTGAGATGACAATACCTGATAAACCCAATAGTAGGAATCAGAAGTATATAAGTGTATTATCTTAGTCACTTAACTTAGTCACTGATGGAAAAAATGACTAAGTCAGCTGAGATCTTAGAAAGCCCACTTAGCTTAATCTGCCCCCCTTAGTGAGAGTCAAAATGTAAATACTGTTTTCGAATTTCTTTTCAGGTAGACAAGTGAACGAGTTGCTTGTGAAGTAGACATGGTAATATGGTTGACAAGTTGACAAGTAGACAAGTAGACAAGTGAACAAGTTGCTTGTGAAGTAGACATGGTAATATGGTTGACAAGTAGACAAGTAGACAAGTAAACAAGTTGCTTGTGAAGTAGACATGGTAATATGGTTGACAAGTTGACAAGTTGACAAGTAGACAAGTAGACAAGTGAACAAGTTGCTTGTGAAGTAGACATGGTAACATGAGAACAAATTTCTTCTTTATTACAAGTAACTTGTCTAACTCCTCCACTTACCTTGTTACTCTGTCTTTTTCGCAAGCAACTTGTTTACTTGTCTACTCGTTCACTTGTCCACTTATTATGTTACTTTGTCTTTGATACAATCAACTCGTTCACCCGTCTACTCGTTCACTCGTCCACTTACTATGTTACTCTGTCTTTTTTTGCAAGCAACTTGTTTACTCGTTCACTTGTCAACTCGTCAACTTACCTTGTTACTCTGTCTTTTTCACAAGCAACTTGTCAACTCGTCTACTCGTTCACTTGTCTACTAACTGTTTATAAATGTTAAATATTAAAGTTAACATAAGTATTATTAGCATTTGAGTTGTTTGGAGTATAGGTGTCATTAGACCAATCTTAAAGAAGGAATACGAAGAAAGGTGTAAATGACTGTTTGTTAACGAGTTGTGGGAAAGGGAATGTGAAGCCTTCGACTACTGCAAGACAGTTATAGCCTAAAAACCTAAGTAAAGCGAACAAGAAGTCCCAAATAACCTATGCCTTACTATATAATAAGGTGTAACAAGATGGAATATTGACAATACCTAAAATCAATTGAAACAAAATTAGGAAAATAAATAAATAAAAGTTTAAAACCTAAACCTGATGAAAATCTTTAAAGAATCAAAGCAGAAGCATCTGTACTTCTCGGCTGCCTTTGCTCTATCATTAGCATTGGCACCAACAGGTGTCTACGCGGGTACAAACACCAGCACTGCAGTACAGGCAGTACAGCAGAATGGTAATCACAAAGTGACCGGTCGTGTCGTTGACTCAACCGGCGAACCGCTCATTGGTGCTACTATCCTTGTTGAGGGTACCACTAATGGCACAGTAACGGATATTGATGGTAACTATACCCTCAATACCACTGCAAACGCGAAGCTCGTCTTCTCTTACATCGGTTATGCTGCACAGACCATCCCTGTTGGTGGTAAGGGTACGATCGACGTGACATTGAAGGAAGAGGCAAACACCATGAACGAGGTTGTTGTTACCGCCATGGGTATTATGCGTAAGGAAAAGTCTCTCACCTATGCAACGCAGCAGGTGAAGGCAGAGGACCTCATGAAGGTGCAGGATCCTAACGCTGCTAACTCACTCGAAGGTAAGGTAGCTGGTATCACTATTACGCCAAGTGCTGGTGGTGCTGGTGGTGCTTCAAAGATTGTTCTTCGTGGTAACCGTTCTATCCTCGGTAACAGTTCTCCACTCATCGTTGTTGACGGTGTACCAATGAGTAATGGTATTCGTGGTCAGCAGGGTATGGGCGCAGAGGGTTTCGGCTCAACTGGAACTTCCGAGGGATCTGACCCATTGTCATTGATCAACCCAGACGATATCGAGTCAATCAATGTCCTCAAGGGTGCTAACGCTGCTGCGCTTTACGGTTCACGTGCTGCCAATGGTGTTGTGATGATTACCACCAAGCGTGGTCGTGAGGGTAAGGTTGATATCAACGTAACCTCAAACATCACCTTCGACTCACCATTGTTGACACCAAAGATTCAGAAGACTTATGGTGCAGCTTATGACAAGACAACAGGTGCATTGTCATTGAACAACTGGGGCGGTAAGCTCGCAGACCGTGCAGACAACGACCTCGTGGTACGCACTCCATTAGACGAGCGTTGGGTAGGTTATCCAGAGGAGCAGATTGGTACAGACGCAAGTGGCAATCCAATCATGGCACGTCGTCATAATGTTTATCTCCGCAATCGTGCAGGTAACGATGTAGACAACTTCTTCCGTACGGGTGTTACAACAAATAACTCAATCTCACTTTCTGGTGGTACAGATATAGCACGTACCTATGTGTCAGTGGCAAACAGCCATGCAACAGGTATGATGCGTAACAACTCATACAACCGTAACTCTATTAGCTTCCGTCAGACTTATAACTTCTTCAAGCGTTTGCATATTGATGCATCGATGAACTATACTGAGTCAAAGACAAAGAATCGTCCTGGTGGTGGTACGGTGGGTAACCCTCTCTACCATCTCTATACCGCACCTCAGAACATTGATATGGATTACTATCGTGACCATTACATGAATGCTGAGGGTAAGTGGTTGTCAAATCCAGGTTCATATTACAAGCTCAATGGATCAAACTTCGCTTGGGCAGCTGGTCAGCGCACAACTCTGACTGGTCCACAGCAGGAGTGGGCATACCTCTCTCATCCTAACAACAACCCATATTGGTTGATCAATTCGGGTAACAGTCAGCAGAAGGAGAGCCGCCTCTTTGGTACCTTGCAAGCAAATGTTGACATCTATGATGGTTTGACTTTCCAAGCACGTGTCAACTATAGCCAGATTCGTTTCAAGAATCATGCAACTCGCTTTGCTACTACCTTCCTCCCTGCATCTATGGAAGACTACGGTCGTCTTTGGGATTCAGACGAGAAGACAACAGAGTTCTATACCGACTACCTCTTGTCATATAACAAGACCTTTGGTGACTACTCAGTATCAGCAACAGCAGGTTATGTAGGTCATACTATCAAGGGCGAGTCAAAGGGAACAGACGCCGTTGCAACTTACTACGACCGTCTTATGCGTAAGCTCCCAACAATGGTTAACTACTTCGAGACCAGCGCAGGTGGCTATGGCGTAACAAGCACTTCAAAGAGTTCAAACTGGGACCGCTCATACCTCTTCACAGCACAGTTAGGTTGGAAAGAAACCGTTTACTTCGATGCTTCTTATCGTCGCGACTGGTATCGTCCATTCCGTTACTTCAAGGAGTTGGGTAAGATTGATACCGATAACTACGGTTACTTCGGTGTTGGTGCCAATGCTATCGTAAGTCAGTTGGTGAAGTTGCCAGACTGGTTTAACTTCTTGAAATATCGTGTTTCTTACTCATCAGTAGGTAACTCTATCCCTAATAAGGCATACGGTGCGATGAGCCGTAACCTCCAGACAGGTGCATTGTCAGGTAACAAGTTGCTCGACTTCTCACCAGTACCAGAGGAGACAGGTTCATTCGAGACAGGTATCGAGTCATTGTTCTTGAACAATCGTTTAAGTTTTGACTTCACCTTCTATAACACCATCGTTCGTCACCTCTATATGGAGCTTGGCTCATTGGGTGGTAACACCGAGTTGCTGAACTCTGCAAAGGTACGTAACACAGGTTTCGAGACAACTGTTGGCTACGACTTCAAGTTCGGTAAGGACCTCCGTTGGCGTACCTCTTATAACCTCTCATACAACGACAACAAGATTCTTGAGACAGGTTATGATAAGGACGGAACATCACGTAAGTATCAGCAGACTGTAGGTGAGGCAAAGGTAATCTACCAGAAGGGTGGTGCTATTGGTGACATCTATGCAGGCGACTTCATGCGCGATGCAAATGGTCATATCGTATTGACAGCTAAGGGTGAGCCAACATTCGACAAGACAGGTTCAAACGACCGCTTCCTCGGTAACATGAACTCTAAGTGGCAGATGGGTTGGACCAATACCTTTAACTATAAGGAGTTCCAGCTTTCATTCCTCATCAACGGTCGTATCGGTGGTAAAGTTCTCTCATTGACAGAGTCTTATCTTGACTATATCGGTGCTTCAGAGCGTACAGAGGCAGCTCGTCTCAGCGCAGAGCGTAACAACATCGTTGCAACCAACTATGGTAACGTACCAGGTATGGAACTCAATGATGGTAGCGGTCGCATCGTTCCTATCCAGTCATATTATCAGGCATTGGGCGCATCAAGCAACCCATCAACCTATCTCTACAACGGAACAAACTTCCGTCTTCGTGAGCTTTCATTGGGTTACACCTTCCGTGACCTCTTTGGTATGAATCGTAACTTGACCCTCTCATTCATCGCTCGTAACCTGTTCTTCATCTATAAGGATGCACCAACAGACCCAGACGTATCTCTGTCTACACAGAATGGTCTCGGCGCATTTGAGAGCTTCAATATGCCATCTTCACGTTCATTCGGTTTCTCTTTGAAGGCTAACTTCTAAGAGAAAAGGAGTGAGAAAGGAGTGAAGAGCGTGAAAGGGAGTGAGAAACAAATATAATGTTTGACGTCTTGCTCCCCACGTAACAAAACCGTTACTACACATCTTTAGCTCCGAATAAGCTTAAACAATACAATAATATTCAAAAGATAAACAACAATGAAAAGTAAACATATAATCGTACTCATGGCGATGGCATTGCCAACACTGGGTCTACAGTCATGCCTTGACTATGACAACCCTGGTGATGAGTTCAACTCAACAACCAAGAATGTTGAGAAGGTGACAAGCCGTGGTGACGTGGATAAGATTCCTTTCCGTCAGGCTACAGATGCTGCAGCAGCAGATGAGGCACTCAATGCAATGCAAGACTTGCTCGATGCTGGTGTTGGTGGACAGTTCTCTATGCGTGGTGGTAAGAATGGTGAGAACCCAGGTCCACATGCTTATCAGTATCAGTATTCTCTCGGTGTTGACAACTATGCTGAGTACACGGTTATTCCTCATACTTTCTTCCAGTATTCAAAGATTCGTTTGGCATCGTCATATGCTATCGACCAGAAGTGCTATGGTGGTGCATGGGGCTCATTCACAGAGATGAAAACCTCACTTGTACCTATCTTGAATAATGAGAAGGTAAATGCTGTTCCAGAGTTGAAGGCAGCTTATTTGACCCTCTTCAACCAGCAGGCTGTTGAGGTAGCTGACGTTTATGGTCCAATGCCTTACCGTGAGTTGAAGACTAACTTGCAGGTAGGTCCTTATACTTATAACAAGGTTGAGGATGTCTACAACGATGCTGTTGCCAACCTCGACACTGCCATTGCTTGTTTCCACTACTTCGATCAGAAGCCAGCTGCCTACAAGCAGAAGATTAAGAGTGCGTTTGTTGATCGTTTCGTAGTCATGACCGATGGTGGTGCTGCTGACGGAACGTTGAAGGCATGGGCACGTTATGCCAACTCATTGAAGTTGCGTATCGCTATGCACATGGTAAAGAGCGACCCTGTTCGTGCACAGAAATTGGCTGAAGAGGCTGTTGCTGATGGCGTTATTGAGAACGAGGCACAGAGCGTTTCAATCCGTCCAGGTGTGATGGGCTTTAGTCATCCATTGCCAGGCGTTGAGAGTTGGGGCGATGCTCGTATGAGTGCAACAATGGAAATCACATTGAAGACCTTCAATCACCCTTGGTTGAAATATCTCTTTAAGAAGAACGACAACGTTATTAAGAACAATAAGACAGGCGAGACAACACCTGCTGACAGCCGTATCTGTGGTATCCGTACCGGTACACATCCAGGTGAAGGTCAGGGATATGATGAGAACCAGTACATCGCATTCAGTAAGCTGAACGAGCAGTACTTTAACTCTGCACCACTTTATTTGATGAAGTATGCTGAGGTTTGCTTCCTCCGTGCAGAGGGTGCACTCCGTGGTTGGAACATGGGCGGTTCGGCTCAGCACTTCTATGAGGAGGGTATTCGTCATGGAAACTGTGAGGATCCTGAGATGAAGTCTATGGACGGTGAGAGTCCTAATGGACAGCAGAATGTAAACTGGTATGACTCTTGGATTGACACCTACATGGCACAGGAGAACCCAGTAGCTTATGTTTATAAGGATCCAACAGGTGACACACCAGACGCTGCTTCACCAATTCATGTTGGTGTAAAGTGGAACGACAGCGACTCACAAGAGACAAAACTCGAGAAGATTATCACTCAGAAGTACCTCGCTACTTATCCTAATGGCTTCGAGGCATGGGTTGACCTCCGTCGTACAGGCTTCCCACGTATGTTGCCAGTATTGAACATCGATGAGGCTGATGGTAGTTTAGTTCCTGGTGATATCATGCGTCGTCTGCCATTCCCTGGCACAAGCGACATCGCAACAAAGCAGGATGTTGACAACACTGGTATCCCAGCATTGGGCGGTCCAGACAAGATGGCAACTCGTCTCTTCTGGGATAAGACCACTTCAAACTTCTAAATGAAACTCTGAATTGAAACAATAGCCCAGTAGGGTGGTATAGACGTCACTCTACTGGGATATAAATCTATCAAGTACTAATTACAAAACCTAAATCATATGAATAAAAAATCTACTCTTAGTGCATGGATCATCGCAGCTATGATGGCTATGGCTCCTGCTGGTGTGACAGCACAAACATATTCTTCAACAGCTTCAACACAGGTGTTCGACCTGTCAAAGTTGGGCGATCAGACCCTTCTTGAGCATTTTGCAGAACTTCTTGATAACGGCAAGAAATATCCTACTGATGCCGACCTTACTGCATGGGGCATCAAAGACGAGGTAGAGTTTATCCGCTCACACGTCAGAAAGCGTGCTATTGAGTCACGTGCTGACCGTCTTCTCCAAGATACTTACGAGAATCGTAACCTCTTTATGAATATCCCTGGTGGTGCTGGAAAGAACCTCGGTGGCTATCCTTCAAAGACATTTGCTAACGATAACTTCTCAATGTGGAACTATACCAACCTGTTTGGTGCCTGGAACTACGGACTTTTCCAAGCACCAGGTTCATGGGCTGATGCTGCTCACCGCAATGGTACAAGCATCTTCGCTGGTATTAAGTTCTTCGATCATACAACGGGTGGAGCTGCTAACAGTTGGGCAAGCTTCATCATGAAACGCAATACAGATGGTAGTTTCCGTTATACACACCCTATCATCAACTGCATGCGTTTCCTCGGTTTCGATGGTATCAACTATAACTGGGAAAGCACCAACAAGTATCAAGATGCAGATAACATAGCCTTCCATAAGGAACTCTATAAGATTGCGAAGTCTGAAGGTTTCAACGACTTCAAGATTATGTATTACACAACGAGCTCAAGACTTACCTCTTATAACTCGAGCTATATGTGGGGTCAAGACAAGGATAATCGTATCTGTGAAGTAATGTTGAATTACGACAACAGCGACTTTAGTTGGAGTATGGGAGAGTCTGTAAGAGAGGCAGAACGCACAATGGGCTCAGCCGATGGTTTATACGCTGGTGTATGGATTGTTAGCATGGACAGACGATGGAATAGTCTTAACAACCAAGATGCAAAGCGTTGTGGTATTTGTCTGTGGGGTGAGCATGCAGAGAGTCGTTTCTGGAGTTATAACACTGGTGGTGACGCTATGTCTCGTATGTCTAACTATCAGGAGTATCTTGAGCGTGCTTTCTCTGGTGGCAACCGTAATCCTTTGTATCGTCCAGAGGTTAGCAATAGGGGTAATAATGTTGAGGCACAGGGCACCACACCTCCTTTGGCACGTTTTGCTGGTCTTGCTTCTTGGATTCCAGAGCGCACAGCTATCTCAGGCAACCTTCCTTTCGCTACCCACTTCAACACAGGTAATGGTGAACGCTATAACTATAAGGGTAAGAAGACTGCAGGCTCATGGTATAACATGAGTAGCCAAGATGTCGTACCTACCTATCGTTGGATGGTTGTTAAGCCAGAGACTGAAGTAGCCAGCACAGACGTACAGCCTTCATTCACCAATGAGGATGCTTACACAGGTGGTGCAGCACTTCGCTTGAAGGGTGTCAACAATGCGACTGCTACAGACGTTGTTCTCTTCAAGACTAACCTCACTCCTTCTAAGGGTAAGGTAGTTGCTAAGGTGGCTATCAAGACTGGTAAAGAGGGCAATAACGACTCTAAACTTTCTCTCATCGTACGTGTGAATGGTGCTTGGAAGGCTTATGCTTTGGGTAACACCGAGAACGCAAACTGGACAGAGAAGAAGGTTGAGTTGAATGATATTACTGCTGGTCAGAAGATTGAGCGTATCGGTTTGCGTGTGAAGGATTCAGATGCTGACTATAATGTACTTGTTGGTAAACTCGAACTCAACGACGACGTGACAGCAACACCAGCTAACGTGAAGGATTTGACCGTTCAGGTGAAGGAGGAAACAAAGAATTCTCTTTCTGTTAAGGCGGTATGGGGAATTGATAAGGACCCTGGACAGAATCCAACCGTTTATAACGATGAGGCAAATATCGACCACTTCGAGATTCTCTATAAGAACGGTGAGAATGGTAAGGTGTCTGAGGTAGGACGTACATCACAGTGGGCTACACTCGTTCCTAACATTCAGTTCACAAGTGTTGACGACAAACCTTTCATCGGTGTTCGCTCAGTAAGTACTGACCTTAAGACCTACTCAAAGACAAAGTGGATTGCTGTGCCACGTGCTCAGCAGTCTGAACTCCCAGAGGCACAGGAAGAGGGCTACGGAACAGTTGAACTCGACAATGCTGCTGCTGGTGCAGAAACAGCTCGAAAGATTCGTTATGTTCAGAAGTTCCAGACAGAGGGTGGTTCTAAGAATATCGACTATACTGCTAACGGTCCTGCAGGAAACGAGACCAACTATGTTGATGCTACGAGTCAAGAGCTCGAAGTAGCACAGGGTGCGACAGTGAAAGTGAAGATTAAGGGCTATGAGGCAACTCAGATGAAGGACCAGAGCAATGACGACCTCCGCTATTGTATGGGTAAGGCTTGGATGGATTTCAATGGCGACAAGCAGTTCAACCCAGAGAATCTCTCTGAGAATCCTAACGAGGGTGAGTGCGTAGTATTCTTTGGTCAGGTGCGCAAGGGCGTTCCTGCACAGGTACAGCAGTTGAATGAGTACACCTTCAAGGTTCCTGAAGATGCTAAGCCTGGTCAGAGCCGTCTCCGCCTTGTCTTCTGTGACGCATGGTTCCAGGGCGGTTTGACACCAACTGGTAAGTTCAATAAGGGCTTTGCTATCGACTTTAAGGTGACTATCACTGGTTCTAACGCTGCTCGTGGTGCGAAGGCTGACACCCATGATAAGGGTGTTGCTGACGAACCAGAGTTGCTCGAGGGTGGTTCTACTAACATCATATCTGCTAACGTAGGTGGTGCTTCACAGCTCACAGTTGTTGGCGGTAAGGTGGTATTCGAGAATGTTGAACGTGCATGGGTATTCTCTACTGACGGTCAGACCGTAAAGAGCTTGGTTAATCCAAAGTCTTTCAATACAAATGAGTTGCCAGCAGGTGTTTACCTCGTTAAGATGCAGAACAACAATGTTATCCGTACACAAAAGATTACGATTAAGTAATAGGTGATATAAAATGAGGTTATCTGACTTGATTCTATCGAGTCGGGTAGTCTTGTTTTGTTTGGTAGGTAAGCTTTCTGATAATAAGTATGTCCGATAAAACGTGGCTTTTGTTAGGGTAGGGCAACCCTCGTCTTATGAACAGTGGAATGTTCCTTCAGCATCTTTTTTAATGGTGCGGAGCATCCGCACAAGTGGTGTTAAGCCTTCGCACACGATGTGCTAAGCATGAATACGACGATTGGAAATGAGAGACGTGAGGCACAGTTGACACCTATAAAGCTATCAAATGACAGGTAAAGTCTACTAAGCGATACCAACGAAGGATACTATTCTCGGGCAACGTCTGTTCTCCTAACGAGTGGAGGCAGATTTAAACAGTAATAAGATTTATAATTATTCAATAACATTAAAACCCAAATCAATTATGAGAAGAATTAATTTACTTCTTTTTGGTTGCTGCCTAATTCCATCAACCTTGATGGCACAGGAACTTAAGAGCAACTACATTCAGTGGGGCTTTGAGTCTCAGCAGTTCCCAGGCAAACTGCAGAGCTGGTCAAAGTCGAACCCTAAAATCAATGATGATGATAACTTCTTCATCTCTCGTGTAAAACCAAAGGCTCGCTTCCGTTACGAAGGAACACAGGTTCGTACGGACCTTACAGAGACAAACGACAAGAAGCTCCTTGCTTGGTTGCCATGGAACGTGCCAAGTAAGAACGCTCTCCCTGATGGCGTCTTCGACTCTGAGGTGTTCTCAATGTGGCCATATGTTACACACTGGGGTGACTGGAACTGTGGCTTAGGTCGTATTCCTGCAGCATTGTTGGACGCAGCACATAAGAATGGTGTGCCTGTATCTTCTGTTGCTGGTATTCCATATGGTGGATTGTCTGGTGCGTGGAGTAGTGCTTTAGAACAACTTGCTACAACAGATGTGCAGAAGGCAGCTGCTTACATGAATTACTTTGGTTATGATGGTCTTGGCTACAACTCTGAGTATTCAGAGTATTTTGGTGGTGGTCGTATAACAAGAAAACTAAGAGATTTTCATGTGGATCTTAACAAAGCAATCAGACCAACCAACCCAATCTATGAGAATATATGGTATGATGGTACCAATGATAAGGGACGTATCTCTTTTGACCATGGTTTGAATGAATATAACAAGAGCATATTTGGTGCAAAAGGCAGCGAGGCTGCCAACCTCTTCTTCAACTATAACTGGAACTCATCAACATTGTTGCAGAATACAGTTGAGATGGCTGAAGAGATTGAGCGTAACCCATTAGACATCTATGCTGGTATCAACATGCAGGGTGGTGAGCCACGTACAGGTTCACGTTGGACTTTGTTGAAGAATTATCCAATCTCTATCGGTCTTTGGGGTGCACACTCACAGAACATGTTCTTTGAGAGTCGTGGTGAGAAGGGTAGTGACCCAGAGACACAGCAGCGCACTTATATGTTGCGTACTGAGCGTTGGTTCTCAAGCGGTTCACGTAACCCAGTTAACTCTCTCCAAATCAATAACAGCTTGAACTACAATGCTGATAACACAGACTTCGCTGGTATGTCAGCGATGATGACCGCACGTAGTTCTATGTCTTGGGACTTGACACAGGAGCCATTGATTACTTACTTCAACCTCGGTAACGGTAAGTTCTTCAACTATGGTGGTGTACGTAAGAACGATCGTCCATGGGCTAACGTAGGTGTACAGGATTACTTGCCAACATGGCGTTGGTGGTTTGCAAGCAAGTTGCTCGGTCGTACCGCAGTTGATGTTCCTGCAACTGGTCTTGATGCAGAGTTCGTATGGGACGATGCTTACATGGGTGGTTCTACTGTTCGTGTACATGGTTCTACTCCTAAGGAGTATCTCCACCTCTTCAAGACAAAGTATGCTTTGAAGACAGGCGACGTTATCACCTTCCGTTATAAGGTTAAGGGTGGTAAGGCTGATGCTTCTTTGGTATTCGCTACAGAAGATAATGTAAACGCAGAGAAGGCTTATCCAGTATTGACAACTGCTGATGAGGCTGATGAGGATAAGTGGGTTGAGAAGACTATCACTGTTGATGGAACTTTGAACGGTAAGACACTTGCACTCGTTGCGCTCAAGATGGAGAATGCTGCCGACTTGAATCTCTACCTCGGTGAGTTCTCAATCGTTCGTGGTAGCTTTGATGCTCCAGCACAGCCAATCGATGTAAAGACAACCTTGTTGCACGCTGCAAAGAATGGCGTTGACGCTAAGATTATCTTCAACATGCCTAACACTAAGGGTCAGGGCGAGCCTTGCTACAACACAGACGTGAAGACTTCTCTCTTCAAGCTCTGGGCTAAGCAGGAGGGTAAGGACCCAATCCTCATGGGTGTAACCACCTCATGGGCAGGTATGTTCTATTCTGTTCCTGTAGACCTAAAGGGTCAGGGCAAGGTGAAGTTTGGTGTATCTGCAGTATCTCTCGATATGAAGAAGGAGAGTGCTATCGCTTGGGGCGAGGATCACGAAATCTTCAATAGCTACGAATATAGCGACGAAATCAAGGCAGACAAGTCTGTTATCAAGCCAAACGAGGCTTTCACTATCGCTTATGTTGACCCACGTCACGAGGCAGGTAACTGGAAGATTGAGCAGAATGGTGCAACTGTTGCAAGCAGCAACAATGCTAATGAAATCAAGGTTGAGAATGGTTTGAGCCAGACAGGTTTCTACGATCTCGTTCTTACAGGTGCAGTTAATGAAAATGGTGCACGCGTTAATAAGGAAGTAAGATATGCTAACTACATTCAGATTACTTCTGATGCAGTAGGTGCTGTTCCTCATATCAACAAGCTCACAGCTAACAACAGCGAGACTTCTATCGAGGTTGTTGCTAACAGCGAAGTAACAATGAAGTACGAAGGCAAGAAGGCTGACGGTTCTGGTTCAAGAGGTATCAAGACACTCGAGAAGCCAGTAGGCGTTAAAGTTTCTGAGCTTGGCTTGACAAGCAACAACCAGGCATGGACACTCGCATTCTGGGTTAAGTTCAATGGCTTTACAGGTAATACTCAGATTATCGACATGCGTGACCCAGGTACAGGCTGGCCACAGAACAACTGGGGTACAATGTGGACTACATACGATCCTAACACTGGTGTTTATGAAGTGACACTCCGTGAGAAGAATGCTGGTGGTGCTAAGGAGTACAAGCAGCGTTGGGAGGTTGACTTCGTTCCAGGTGCTTGGACACACTTTGTATTAGCTATGGAGGGTAATGGTACTACAACCAAACCGATGGTTTATATCAATGGTAAGGCTGCTAAGGCTCATAACTGGGAGTACGATGGTCATAAGGGCGATGGTATTAATCCAGATGGCTTTGCTAACAATGCTTGGTGGGATAATAATGTCCTCGGTATCAGTCTTGGTCGTGCCGGAGCAGCTGCTATTAATGGTACTGTTGACGATGTTAAGTTCTTCAACAAGGCGCTCACAGCAGCAGAGGCTGCTCACACAATGATGTCTACCGATGCTAATGAGGCTGGTTTGAAGGCTTACTGGGACTTCGAGGCTGACGCTGATGCAAGTCACTACTTCACAAGCAAGGTGGGCAATGCTAAGTTGGCTCACGGTGAATTGAAGGCTGGTGAAGGCGAAGGTGTTACAACACTTGTACCAGATGCTCCAACTTACGATGCTGGTAGTGCATTCGTTTCTGGTACTTTCCAGGTGAAGACTACTGCAGAGTGGACAGCTAAGAAGGCTACTATCGTTTCACAGGATGGTACTGATATGGCTGGTACAGCGAAGTTGAAGTATGCTAAGGCAGGTGACTATGAAGTTACATTGACATTGAAGAACGCACATGGTTCTGACACTCGTACCTTCCAGGTAATCAAGGTGAAGGCTGATCCAACAGGTATCAACGGCACTGAGACTGCTGACATGAAGGTTTACGCTATCGATCGTGATGTCCTCTTCGACGTTGAGACACCGGGTAACTACCTCGTTCAGGTATTCTCTACCAATGGTCAGATGGTAGCAAGCAAGGCTGTTTCTGTCAATGGTGCAGAGTCTGTACGTCTCCATCTTGGTGCTCAGGGCGTTTACGTTGTGAATGTCAAGAAGGACGGTAAGACCCTCCGTACAGTTAAGTTTATCTGTAAGTAAATAATTCTTTAAGTGCTGGAAGGAGCTAATCTCCTTCTGGCACTTTTTGTTTTATCCTTTTATCTATTAAGAACATTTAATCTTTAAACCCGAAAGCATAGTTAAATAGCATAATTGCTAAACAGAGACAAACCTTATATAGTTATATGCTTATAGCTGTATAAACCTAAAATTATTTATAAACTAAACATTTATTATTCATGAAAAGGATTACTTTATTTGCATCCTTGGCATTGGCAAGCTGCCTCACTGTGAGTGCACAGCGTACGCCAACACATCCATTGGACATCCAGGATGCTAAGTTTGAGAACCTGCCTAACTACCTTGAAGCGTGGTTGAAAGGCGAGATGAAGCAGCCACAGGGCGTCAGCGAGATTGACGACCAGTTCTTTATCTCACGTGTTCGTCCACTCGAGCGTATCAAGGATGGTGATTATCAGGTGCGCCAAGGCGTGAAGCGCGATCGTAAGATGTGTCTGTGGACACCGCTTGACGACCCTACCGCTCAGTGGAAAGCCCTTCCTCGTTATTGCTTTGAGGGCGATAACTTCAGTCTGTGGTCATATATTGACATCCACGGAAACTGGACTTCACCTTGGATTCGTTCTACTGCGGGTCTGACTGACGTTGCTCATAAGAACGGTGTTAGCGTAGGCTGTGTGATGTCTATCGGCTATGGTGCATATATTTATCTTAATCAATGGAGACCAGATACCTATAGTAAGACCCTTTATAAACTAACAAAGAAGGAGGGTGGAAAGTTCGTTTATGCTGCTCCATTGGTTCGCATGATGAAGTATTATGGTGTGAATGGTATCGGCTTTAACTCTGAGTTCCGTACTTCTTCTGATGTAATGGCAACGCTGACAGACTTCTTCGTAGCTTGCCATAAGGAAGCAGAGAAAATCAACTGGAAGTTTGAAGTACATTGGTATGATGGTACTGGTGATGACGGTAGTATTCACTTTGATGGTGGTTTGGGTAGTCATAACCAAAATATCTTTGGTGATAAGGACCACATTGCGACCGATATGCTCTTTGCTAACTACAACTGGGGACCAAGTCATCTGAGAGGTTCTGTAAGTACAGCACAGCGTTTAGGCCGTAGCAGCTTCGACTATTATGCAGGCTTTGATATTCAAGGTCGTGGCTTGAGACAGCCAAGTTGGAGCGCACTGTTGAATAACGATATCTCTATCGGCTTCTGGGGTGCTCACTCACAGAGTCTTATCCACCAGAGTGCAACAGACAATGGAACATCTGATATTGCTATCCAGAAGACTTATCTGAAGAAGCAGGAGCTTATGTTTAGTGGTGGATATAACAATCCAGGTCTGTTACCAGCCATCAATACGGATTGTAATTTGGCAAATGCAAGCTTAAAGAACTTCCACGGTCTTGCTACCTTCCTTTCTGCGAAGTCTACTATCCAGCAGGTTCCATTCGTATCACGCTTTAACCTTGGTAATGGTTTGAGCTTCCGCAAGGATGGTAAGGTTACCTTCAACCACAAGTGGTATAACCTCAATACGCAGGATTACATGCCAACATGGCGTTGGTGGATAACTGATGGTGCTGATCAGGTAAACACAGGGAATATCAATAGTCTTGCAAAGGCAGAACTTACCTTCGATGATGCTTACTGGGGTGGTTCATGTTTGTCTATCTCTGGTCAGACAGACTTCTCACGTGTGAAACTCTTTAAGACAATGCTTGAGGTACAGCCAGACTATGAGTTCTCTGTTACCTATAAGACTATCGCAGGCAAGGACACACATGCTAAGTTCTTTGTTGCTTTGAAAGACCATGTTACCGAGTATAAAGAGGTAGCATTGCCAGCCGTTGAGGCTGAAGGCAAGTGGAATACCTTTACAGTAAAGGCTTCTGAACTCGGTTTGGCTGCTGGTGATAAGGTAGCTATGATGGGTCTTGTTGTTGAGAACACTCCTGCTAACTATGAGTTGCGTGTTGGTGAGATGGCACTCCGCGACAATGCAAAGGACTTCGCTACAGCCACTCCAACAATCAAGAAGGTTGAGATTCTCCGTGGTCGTTACAACGCTTGTGACTTCAAGATGCAGTATGCTTCTAAGGAAGAATCAGGTTGGGAGAAGACTTATAACGACGAGGTAGGTACATGGTATTATGAAATCTACTTCCAACAGAAGGATCAGCCACAGCAGTTGCTTACCGCTACTACTTCATGGGCTGCCTATGTTGTTGATGCGCCAATGGTATCAGGTGCTGACAAGCGCGACTGCCGTTTCGGTGTACGTGCCGTTTCTCCTGATGGTAAGAAGGGTTCTGAGATTGTTTGGTCAGACTATCAGACTGTGGCTTACGACCAGCCATTGAGCGATGTCGTTGCTGACCGTCCTGTGATTAAGCCAAACGAGGAATTCACACTCAAATATCTTGATGAAATGGTTCCTGCTGCACAAGCATGGAAACTTCAAGACGCTGTTACAGGACAGGTTGTTGCACAGGGCGAAAGCGGTACAAGTGCTAAGTTTACTGTTGCAAAAGAAGGTACATACGACCTTGTTGTTGTCGATAATAACGGCAAGGAAAGTGTCGTACGTGGTAAGGTGAAGATTACTCCAGAAGCAACGGGTGCTGTTCCACAGATTACTGATATCACTGCTGACAAGACAACAGAGAAGGTAGGTCAGAACGTAACCTATACTTACGAGGGTCGTCTCGGAGAGGGTAAGGCGTCACGTGGTCTTGAGATTACCGACCCTAAGATGTTCCGCATCCCTGGTGATGTGCAGCAGGGTAAGTCTTATTCATACGCACTCTGGTTCAAGGCTGACAAGTTCAACCATGACAAGCAGGGTACAAACCTTATCAATAAGAACTCTATCTACGACAGCTGGCCTCATAACAACTGGGGTGACCTTTGGGTAACTATTCGTCCAGAGTGGCAGGGCTCACGTGCTTTACATGCTGCTAATGAGATTTCATTCAATACAATGGGTTGGACAGCTCACGACAATCCTTACGAGGACGTGATGACAACTGGCTACAGCGTAACTCCTGGTGTATGGAACCATATCGTGGTAACACACACCGATGGTAATATCCAGAAGATTTACTTCAATGGTCGTCAGGTAGCAAGCCACAGTTTCGCTGCTTCTTCACGTCGTGAGGATTATGGCGACCGTCGTATCAATGCGAGCAAGGTAGCCGACATCTTCATCGGTGGTGGTGGTGTTTACAAGAGCGGCTTCAATGGTATCATTGATGAGGTTCAGGTATGGAGCAAGCCACTCTCTGACGACGAAGTACTGCGCGCTATGAAGGGTTATAAGGAAGGAGAGGTTCCTGCTGATTTGAAGGCTTACTTCACTTTCGAAGATGTTGACGGTATGAAGTTTAAGAACATCGGTTCTGCAGGTAGAACCTATGATGGTTCTGTTGTTGTTGTATCTGGTAGCGGTGGCGAGAACACATCAAGTGCCGCCTACGTTGACCAGCAGCCTAACAACAATGTATTGGGCTTCCCAGGTGTTGTAGGTACATACGAGATTAAGACTGTTCCTACTTGGGCTTTAGGCGATGGTCAGATTTCTTCATCTGCTGATAAGACAGCTGTCGTTACCTATGCTGCTCCTGGTAAGAAGAATGTAACCCTGAAGCTGAAGAACGGTTGGGGCGAGGCTGAGAAGACCGTAGAGGAAATCGTTGAGATTACCTCTGAGGCTAACGCAATCGATGCAGTCGATGCTCAACTTGGCTTCTCTGTTTATCCTAACCCATTCGTTGAGAGCGTAAACATGCGCTTTGCTGAAAATGGTCGCTACACAATCAACGTACTCGGTACTACTGGCGCACTCCTCCAGAGCAATAGCTTTGAGGCTGCACAGGGTCAGGTCGTTAACGTAGCTATCACTGGCACAAAGGGTATGTACCTCGTTCAGGTGCTTAAGAATGGTAAGGTTTACAAGACTGTGAAGGTGATTAAGAGGTAAAACAGCCTCACCCCCGTCCCCTCTCCGAAAGGAGAGGGGCGTAATTACCAAGATACCCCTATTGGTTAGGGAAAGGCTTTCCTCACTCCTAAAAAATATAGTAGGGGTAAATTCTTGACATATCCAAGTAAATATAAGTAATTTCCTCACTCCTAAACAAATTTGTTGAGGGCAAGTATTTTATAATTCCCAAGCAAATTGTATCCAGCACTCCCCCTCTCCTTTCGGAGAGGGGGTTGGGGGGTGAGGTTTTTTTTCTTTTTATTATTATGACCACACTCCCACAATCATCCTACAAGACTACCACATGGAAAGGTGGTGTCACACGTCAGATATTTATCTCACCTGCTGATGGCGACTTGTCAGCACGGCAATTCGATGTGCGTATCTCGTCGGCTATTATCGATGATGTACAGAGCGTTTTTTCTGATTTTTCGGGCTTCACACGTTATATCCTACCTTTGGAAGGAGAGATAACGCTGATCAAAGAAGGGCGACGTATCGTTTTGTCCCACAATGATTTGTATGAGTTTGAAGGTGACGAGAAAGTAAGTTCGGAGAATACGCAGGGGGCTGTAGACTTTAATATCATCGTTCGACACGGCATAAGTGTCGAGGTGGGGATAGTGGAAGATGCAGCGTTCACGGATAGTCGTCGGACGATTGTCTTTGCCCTCGAAGATTGTTGCATCGAAGGAAAGACTGTTCGCAAACACGATACGGCACTCCTTGATGAGCCTTTCAGCCTAAAAGGGAAAGCCGTCATTGCACGATTTATGGAATAACGGATGGTCAGAACGCTCGTTTCTGATCATCCGTTTTGTAAATATAAACTCACACTTCAAAAATTAAAGACGCCTAATAGCGATTGAATTAACGCCCTTTTAGCTTGCAAAAGGTGCCCTTTAAGCCCCTTACTAACGCCCTTTTGGAGTCCAATTAAGCACCTTTTGGAAACCACTTTTGCAACTGTCTGATAACAAAAAACTTACGAAGGTACTGAAACCATGATATTTTAACCCTATTTCCCACGCTCTACTAAACCAAAAAGTAAAAGAAATTCAAACACGGACTACGAATTACGCGAATGACACGAATTGTTTTGCAATAAAAATTCGTACAATTAGAGAAATTCGTAGTTCTTTGTTAGTAGTTTACGAGTTGACAGGTTTACGAGTAAACAAGTTGCTTGCAGCAATAAATATAGCAGACAGTAGTAATCATAATTCTGAATTCTGAATTGTGAATTTTGAATTATAGTAGTAATCATAATTATGAATTGTGAATTGTGAATTCTGAATTATAGTATTAATTTATATTAAATCTTAATAGACTAATGCAATAAAATAAGTAGATGTATTCCTAAATTTGTTATCTTTGTAGCTAACATAAAAGCATAGTCTATGATAAAAAATATATTTACTCCTTTTCTTTTCACATTACTGCTCTCTGTAGGCTTCACCGCACCGGTGCAAGCGCGTGCAGCGATTGATTTGATTGACTTAGACGTTCAGACTATTTCAATCTCGGTTGTTGGTAACGTGTTGCATGTGGTTGGTGCTGAGAACGAACAGTTGGCAATCTATAATGTGACGGGTGTACGCGTGATGAGCGTGAAGGTTGACGGTGACGATAAGCACTATACGCTCAACCTCCCGAAGGGATGCTACATCGTCAAGGTGGGTAATGTAGTTCGCAAGGTATCAATTCGTTAAGGGGCTGTTAAGCACTTGACAATCAAAACCTTTTCTTGAAGAGTAGTGACTCCCCTCGATGAAGCTGAAGTGATTCGCCTGTTGGCGAGTTTCGAAGGAAGACAGAAGGTTTTCCCCGTGATTGTTGACCAGTACAGCCAATCGTTGTACTGGAAGATTCGTAGTATAGTCCTTACGCATGAGGATGCTGATGACGTGTTGCAAAACACGTTTCTCAAAGCATGGAAGAGTCTTCCGACCTTTCAAGGAAAAGCTAAATTGTCCACTTGGCTCTATCGCATAGCTATTAACGAGTCACTCGATTTTCTTCGTCGTCAAAAGGCGGCTACGCTCTCCAGTGCTGATGCCGACCTCTCAGTAGCCAATCGCTTATTAGCAGATGACTACTTCGATGGCGATAAGAGTCAGGCATTGTTGCAGGAAGCCATTGCAACCTTGCCCGATGTGCAGCGCACGGTGTTCACACTTCGTTATTATGACGAAATGAAATACTCCGATATTAGCGAGATATTAGGGACCAGCGAGGGTTCGCTGAAAGCCTCTTATCACATTGCTGTACAGAAGATTACTGACTACGTGAAGCGGTATGAATAATATTTCACCTTGATAATTAAACCATTCAGCCTTTCTGCAGTCTAAGTTATATCAAAGAAAAAACTTTATGGAATCAACGAATCACTTACAAAAGGAATACGGCACGCAGCGGCCTTTCACAGTTCCAGAGAATTACTTCTCTGAATTGTCTTCCCGTGTGATGGCTCAGATACCAGCTGAAGAGCAGAAAGAGGCGGTGGTTGCGGTAAAGCCACATCGTACGATGGTGCATTATCTCCGCCCATTGGCAGCAGCAGCGATGACAATCGGGGTTGTGTTGGTAGGCTTCCTTGCTTATCATGAGTTTGATGGTGAGCAAGGGAAACATGCTTTGGCAGAGGGTCATTTGGCGCAGGGAGCGCATGAGACATCGGCATCATCGGAAGATGAGTTTGATAAGGCAGCCGATTACTTCATGATAGACGAGTCGGATATGTATGCTTATTTAGCAAGTGAATAATAATGTGGGGGTAAGAAGAATGAAACACAAACGGATAATCTTATTGTTCTGCATCTTCTTCAGTGTGTCTTTACTGCATGCACAGGGGAAGTTTGATTTTAACAGAATCAAGGCAGAGTCGCATAACTTCATTACTAAAGAGGCAGGACTGAGTGGGCAAGAGGCAGCACGACTGTTCCCTGTCTATGATGAGATGAGAGGTAAGCAGCGTGTCTATTTCGATAAGTTACGTGCTATATTTAGTGCAAAGCCGTCGTCAGAACGTGAGGCAAGTAAGACGATTGAACAGGCTGACGCCTATGAAATACAATTAAAACAGATAGAACAGCGTTATCATAAGGAAATGCTAAAGGTACTTCCTGCCACAAAGTTGCTGCGCGTGTTAGAGGCTGAACGCCGCTTCCACCGCCAGACGTTTAGGAAGATGGCAGGGAGGAGATAAAACCTCACCCCCCCCAACACAAAGCCTCACCCCCCAACCCCCTCTCCGAAGGGAGAGGGGGAGTGCTGGAGTGCTGGAAACGGTTTGCTTGGGAGTGATGAAAGGCCTAATCCTAATTAATTAATTTGGAAAATGATGAAAAGCCTGATTCTGATTAATTAACTTGGGAAAGCCTAACAGTTATTTCCAATAACTACAAGGGGTATCACGCATACTACTCCCCTCCCTTTGGGGGAGGGGTAAGGGGGAGGGGCCAGTTGTGCCAGTTGTGCTGTTCTTCTTGTTCCTTTTTCGCATATAACTAAATTATAATAATGAGACAACTTCATTCTCTATTGAGATTATTGATTGCCGCAGTGCTTTTCATTGGGGTGGCAAATGCCGTGTATGGACAAGTGCCAGCTAAGAAACGAGAGTTCCGCGGTGCGTGGATTCAGTGTGTGAACGGACAGTTCCAAGGAATTGGTACAGAGGAGATGCAGCGTACGTTGCGTTATCAGTTAGACGAACTGCAGCGAGATGGTGTGAATGCTATCATCTTTCAGGTGCGTGCAGAGTGTGATGCGCTCTATCCAAGTAAGTATGAGCCATGGAGTAAGTTCCTTACAGGGCGTCAGGGTACACCTCCTTCGCCTTATTGGGACCCATTGCAATGGATGATTACGGAGTGTCACGATCGTGGTATGGAACTTCATGCGTGGATTAATCCTTATCGTGCTAAGACAAAGAATACCACACAGTTGGCAACGAATCATGTAGCAGTAACCAACCCAAATCGTGTTTTCTCATACGATGGACTTTACATTCTCAATCCTGCACTGCCAGAGAATCGCAATTATATCTGTGCAGTCGTTGACGATATCGTGAGCCGATATGATATTGATGGCTTACATATTGATGACTATTTCTATCCATATCCTGCTGCAGGACAGACCATTCCAGACCAAGCTTACTTCCAGCGTGACAGACGTGGTTTCACCAATATCAATGATTGGAGACGTAATAATGTAGACCTTTTCATCAAGCAGTTGGGTGAGTCTATCCATCGTCGTAAGCCTTGGGTGAAGTTTGGCGTGTCTCCTTTTGGTATCTATCGAAATCAGAAGAACGACCCAAAGAATGGTAGTCGTACAAACGGTTTGCAGAACTATGACGACCTCTATGCCGACGTATTGAAGTGGGTGAACAATGGGTGGATAGACTATTGTGTGCCACAGATTTACTGGGAAATTGGCAATCGTGCAGCTGATTATAAGGAACTCATCGGATGGTGGAACCGCTATGCAGGCAATCGTCCGTTGTATATTGGTGAGGATGTACTTCGTACGGTGAAGTATGCTGATCCACAGAACCCTAACTCAAATCAGCTTCCAGCGAAACGTCGTCTGCATCAGCAGTGTCAGAACGTTAATGGAACGGTGTTATGGTATGCTAAGTCGGTTGTTGATAACCCAGGCAACTATGGTACACTCCTTCGCACAAACTACTGGCGTTATCCAGCTTTGCAGCCTTTGATGCCATTCATTGACGATGAGGCTCCATCGAAACCAAAGAAGGTGAAGGCAAGACAGGAGAGTGATGGCTACTATTATCTCACATGGAAGGCTCCAAAGGGAGAGGGCTGGAAGGATGCTCCTTATCGTTATATCGTTTATCGTTTCTATGCCGGTGAGCCCATTAATCTCGATGATCCTTCAAAGATTGTGGGGATGCCTTACGGCAATAAGCTACGTCTTAATTATAAAGACGGCAGTACAAAATACGTCTATGTTGTTACTGCTCTTGACCGAATGAGTAACGAGAGTCATGGTAAAAAGAAAAAAGTGAAGCTTTAGGCTTCACTTTTTTTATTGAGGTTATTGGACTAATAGGGCTTGTTAGCCTGATTGTTATTAGCCTTATTAGGCTAATTAGCCCAATTGTTATTAGCCCAATAGGGCTTGTCAGCCTGATTGTTTTTAGCCTTATTGGGCTAATTAGCCCAATTGTTATTAGCCCAATAGGGCTTGTTAGCCTGATCGTTATTAGCCCAATTAGCCTTATTAGCCTAATAAGGCTAATATTCCTTCTCCCTTAACACCCCCCGATAAAGCTCCTCATACTGGCGGGCAACCTTGATATACTCATGATGCTTGCGCACATATTCATAGCTATCGCGGCGCAATTGTGGAATGAGAGAGAGGTTATTGACGAGGCGAGTAAGCTCTCTAACACAACTTTCATAAGTCGGGAGGACGTTGATGATAGGTCGGAGAGTGGGCTCATGGATGATTTCATAGTTCTCTGGCTCACCGCCACCGATACAGATAATACCATGTGCCATCGCTTCAAGGGGATTCATCGAGGGCGTATAGCTGTAGAGTTGGTCCATGATAGCATCCGAACCGAGCATTGTTCGCACGTATTCGTCAAAGGGTAGACCATTAACAACAGTGAGGTTGAGGCGGTCGGGATATTGTTTCTTCACCGTTTCTGCGGCTCTCAGCATGATATCAGTCCCTTTATATACCGACCGACTCTTACTGATTCCAATAAAAAGATTCAACTTCTCGGGTGTTTCATCGGCTATGATAGGCGGTTCACCGACAACGATAGGGAAGGGGATGAAGGTTGTTTTCTTAGGGAAATACGGCTCATAACAGCACCAATACTCGTAGAGTCCTGTCACGATAGCGTCGCATTGTTCAGCCATCAGCTGGTTCAGACGCCCTTTTTCCGTATCAATCCAATCCTCTCTCTCGACTATCGCCTCCTTATTTTGGCGCAGTTCCTTACCGATATTGAAGTCGCTGTAACGCAGTGGCATCGTCGTTGAGCAAGTGTTTACCCAATAATAATCCATCCCAAAGCCACAGAGAACAACCTTTTTGTTATGCTTTTTCAGATAATGAAAGAGCGGAAAGAGCCGTTCCGCCTTCAGTTCAAAGAACACAGGATTGATGAACTGTACGATGTCATAGCCTCGCAGACGGGGCAATAGAGCATAGATTTTAGCCATTAAAAGCATGCCACCTAACCTTCCCGACCGTCTGGAAACATCAATATCACGTGGGTAATTCTTCCAAAAATCCCCATTCGACACCACTGTTACGGTATGTCCAAGTTCACGCAAGCCTCGTGCCAGCGTGTTATGTACGTTGCTATATTCACCTAATAGTAGGACTTTCATAATTCATAATTCACTTCGTACAATTCATAATTCATAATTCACAATTCATAATTATGATTACCGAGTTTGCTATTATTGTATGATAGGCTGGGTAATCATAAATATGAATTACTCATTTATCTCTGAAAGTTATCATAATTATCCTTTGAGAACTCTAAGTTAGGGGTTGCATATTGCCAGCTATTGCGGTAATCATGATTATGACGTACTGATGAGAACTTCGTTCGAATAATTATGAATTATGAATTCTGAATTAACCCTTTAGCCTTAACAGCATTATCAATGTCTTGCGCCCGAAACTGCTGTTGGTCATTCTTCTGAACCACTTATACTTACTCGTATAGTCCTTGTCGGGCAGCGGGAAAAGCCCACGTCGGGACAGACGTTGTAGTACATGGTTGAGATGAGTCTCATTATGTGTCAGCCTTATCACGTTGTAAATGTGGTCCATTGTCAGTTGGGCGATGCGTCGTTCCATTGCGATACGCTCTTTAACAGGGAGATAGTCGACCCGCTCTTTCAAACGATAAAGTACCTGTTCAGCATCAGATAGGCGGCGGATATGCCAACGCTTGTCACGTTTGTGCATGATAGACCCCTCACGTTTACGATAGTAATACGCCTTGTTATTGGTAAAATAAAGGTTCTCAGCACGTAACATGAGTTGTGGCGTAAACTCTTCATCCTCGTGAAGTATGCCTTTAGGGAAGCGAAGATCGTGCAAAATCTCCTTGCGGAAGAGGAAGGTCCACACAGAACCACGCAGGTTATTGTGTGTCATATACTCCGTTCCACTTATCGGACCCTCAGCATCAGCAAGCGGTTTTGAGGTTTTCTTGTCAGTTGACTGGAATAAAACCATATCTGTTTCGCGGTATCTGATGATATCTAAACACTGCTCATAGGCACTTGTCAGCAACAAATCGTCACCATCAACAAACTGAATAAAACTTCCTTCAGCCAGTTCAATTCCAGTGTTCCGTGCTTGTCCCAATCCTCGGTTAGGCTGCCTAACGTAGACAATCTTCGATGAAAGCGCAAGCAATTCGTTGATAGGCGAATAGTCTGCACCGTCATCCACGACGATAATCTGGCGTTCTGTCTCGTTCAGACTCAATGCCAAGATACTGCTGATACACTCTTTTAGCATATCAACAGGCTCGCTATAGTAAGTCACGATGAAGCTTACGAGTGGCTTATCTTCCTTATTTTGTGAATAAACTGGTTGAGTTGACATAAGCGTTTTAATCCGATTAAGTGGAGAATAAAGAGTTTCAAGGTTCCTTTATAGGGCAGAACGGGTAGGATAGGGGTAGCATGAGTAGCCTCGTAGACATCCAACTGAATATTAACCAATGCCTGATAGTAAGCAGGTGTCAGTTCGCCCCATAGCTTGAGGTGCTTAAGATGCGCTTCTAAGAGGTCGTTCAATTCCTTTCCTCCTGCTTGAGCGGTGATGCCTTTGTCGTTCTGACAATAGTAATACAAGCCTACGGCAGTAGTTGCTACTACCTTTGCCTGCTGCAATAAGTAAGGATAAGTGTAGACATCTTCAAACACTCTGCCCTCTGGAAAGCGCGTCTGTGCAAAGAGTTCACGACGAAAAAGCTTATTGCAAGCATAGGTGTGGAGGTGAGCCCCGCCCAACCAATAGTCACGAATAGAACCGATTGTTGTGTCCGTAAAGGTCAGCAGCCGTTGCCTCGTCGCACTTCCGTAATACAATATAGCAGGATATTCAAGGATATCATAGTCTGGATGTGCTGCCAAGACAGCCAACAACGCATCGTATGTACCTTCAGCAACGAAGTCATCAGAGTCGACAAAGGTGAGATAATCCCCTGTTGCCACTTCTATTCCTGCGTTTCTTGCTGCCGAAAGACCCTTGTTCTTTTGGTGGATAAGCCTACAATTTCCCTTGTTAGCTGTCATCTCTTCGGCTATCTTCCCAGAGGAATCCGTCGACCCATCATCAATGAGAATGACCTCTATCCTCTCATCCATCTGTGTTAACACACTCTCCAAACATCTCTGGAGTGTGTCTTCAACGTTATAGATGGGGATGATGATAGATAATCTCATGTAATAATTGTTTGATGCAAAAATAATAAAAAACTTTTAAATCCGTTAGTTAATGTGATGAAAAAAGCCTCTAATACTGACAGCTATTTGCATATCTTGAAGTACATCAGCCTCTTTGGTGGTGTACAGGTGCTGAATGTGCTGATTGGTATCGTTCGCAACAAGTTTGTTGCCATGTTGCTCGGACCGCAGGGAGTAGGACTTATCTCGCTTTTTAATTCCACAACCAAGCTCATCAGCGACTCTACGAACTTTGGAATATCTATGAGTGCTGTGCGCAATATATCAGAAGATTACGACCAGAACGATGAGGAGAAGCTGACGGAAGACATTGCTCTTGTGCGTTCATGGAGCCTGCTTGCTGCCTTGTTGGGATTCTTTATCTGTATCTTCCTGAGTCCGTTGCTTAGCCGTTACACCTTTGCATGGGACGGACATACGCTTCATTTCATTCTTCTTTCTCCTTGTGTAGCATTGACTGCCTTAGCTGGAGGCGAGCTTGCTATCCTCAAGGGAGTCCGTAAGCTGCGTGCCTTAGCCGCTATATCGGTGTATAACGTGTTAGGTGCCTTAGTATTAACCGTTCCACTTTATTATTTCTTTGGTGATGCAGCCATTGTTCCTTCGTTGGTATTGATGGCATTGGTGCAACTCTTATTGACAATAATGGTTTCTTGTCGGCTCTATCCTTTCCGTGTTTCCTTCCAAAAAACGTTCTTAGACAAGGGTTGGGGCATGATTCGTTTGGGTACAGCCTTTGTCTTTGCAGGTATCTTGGGCTCTGGTGCCGACCTGATTATCCGCAGCTATCTCAATAATGTTTCGGATATAGCAACCGTGGGTTTCTATAATTCAGCCTTCATGATGACGATGGTTTATGCTGGTATGATCTTCTCAGCAATGGAAACTGACTACTTTCCGCGCCTTTCTGGGGCAAACAACTTGAAGTTTACTTTTAATCAGATTGTCAACCGACAGATAGAAGTGACACTCCTGCTCATCTCTCCTTTGCTTACTTTCTTCCTCTTATTCCTGCCCCAGCTGATTCTTTTCCTTTATTCCGATAAGTTCCTTCCAGCCCTCAGCATGGCGCAGGTGTTGGTGTTGGCGATGTATGTACGTGCTATCCGCCTCCCTGTAGAGTATATTCCTTTGGCAAAAGGCGACTCAAAATCCTATCTACTCTTAGAGGGTTCATATGACATCTTCCTTGTTTCACTCGTACTTCTTGGCTTTTGGAAGTGGGGACTCTTTGGTGCAGGATTAGGCATAGCAGTAACAGGTCTGCTCAATCTTGTCTGTGTCTATGGCTATGCTTACGCTCGTTATGGTTATCGTCTGTCCTCATCAGTGATGCGCTATGCCGCACTTCATTTTTCAATCGGACTCCTTGTGCTTTTTTGTGTGCGTTCTGATGACGAGTGGATGCGGTGGGGCGTAGCCAGTTTGTTATGCGTTGTCAGTACGATAGTTTCTCTCCGTGTGATGAAAGCGAAGTCGGGACTATGGAATGCTTTAATCTCTAAAGTGAAGAATAAGTTTGTTCGCCATGCCAAAGATTAGTATACTTGTAGCCGTTTATAACACCGCAGCTTACCTACCGCAATGCCTTGACTCGCTGTTGTCGCAGACTTTAAAGGACATTGAGGTTCTTTGTGTCGATGATGCGTCAACGGATAAGTCATTGGATATTCTCCATCAGTATGCTGAAAAGGACGAGCGTGTGAAGGTTTTTGCGCTAAAAGAGAATAGAGGACAAGCCCATGCCCGCAACGTTGGACTGTCTCATGCCACAGGCGATTACATTGGTTTTGTGGATAGTGACGACTGGCTTAGTCGAGAAGCTTTGGAGAAGGTGTGCGAATCTTTCCGAGATGATGTCGATAGTGTTCTGTTTCGTGTTCTTTATGCTTATCCCGACGGACGTATGAGGGACTATGAAATGTCGCCATTCACGACGATGACAGGCGATGAGGCTTTTCGGGCGAGTCTTACTTGGCAGATTCATGGTTGCTATGTTGTACGTAATAGTATTCACATGGCGCACCCATACGATGAGTCGCAGCGGGCATACAGCGATGATAACACCACACGTATTCATTATTATTATTCGCGTAAGGTGGCTTATTGTGAGGGAGTTTATTATTATCGTCAGCAACCAGTTTCCACAACACATAACATCAGTGTTCGCCGTTTCGACTTTCTCTTAGCGAACGAGAGTATGCGTCGTCAGCTCCTTTCCTTGGGTGCATCTGAGGAGACTCTTCGTTGTTTCGAGACGGTGAGATGGCTCAATTTAGTGGGTCTTTACATGTTCTATTTCCTTCATCGCCATGAACTCTCCGCAGCCGACCGCCAGCATGGTTTGTCTGTCATGCACCATGTTTGGCAAACCATCAATCTTCGGCAAGTAAGTCCTTCAATCAAAAGGAAGTTCGGTTATCTGCCCCTCCGCTGTTCGTGGTCCCTTTTCCGTTTGCAGGAAGAGTTGTATTTTTGTTTGAGAGGGCTTGTGGGGCGGAATAGGGAGTAAAAAAAGGAGCAAGCAAAGTAACCAACAAAGCAGCCAGCAAACCTACAACTGCCCCCACCCCCAACCCCTCCTCATAGGAAAGGGAGTGAAATGCAAGATAACCTCTGAGGGACTTTGAACTTTAACCTTTGACTTTTATACACTTGAAAGTTGTATTACGAATCTTATTGTATATTGAGACGGACAACTCTTAGTATTATTCTTTACGAAAAGGGATAAACTACATGAAAACATAATTAGGTGCGATGGATACCCGCTTTCTACAAACAACTTATTTCCTTATTAGTTGAATTTTGTAAACTATTTTCGTGCAGTTCAAAACCAACATACGCTCTTTTGGCTTCAAAAAGATGCCTAATTGACTTGCAAAAGGTGCCCTTTAAGACCCTTACTAACGCCCTTTTGAACCCTTACTAAGCACCTTTTGAAATGCACCTTCACAACAACTTGATAACGAATAACTTACAACAGCAATAAAAAGACTTATTTTTATCTTTTTTATAGCCATTCTTATTAACTTTTTGTCATTTTCTTTCCTCAGAGCTACGTGCGCTTGAAGAGATGCGAAGAGATAAATAGAATAACCGAAAAAGGCTGCATCAAAAGAGGATTGAACCTTTTTTGATACAGCCTATTTAAGCTAACTATATTAAACGCAGCGTTACGCTGCCTGCTTTATAGCCTTTGTTTATTTCTCTGCAACTGGACGAACAGAGAAACCGAACGAACGAGTGTTGAAGTTAAGCGGATAAACTGATTTGACATCGAAGCCCATAACACAGCCATTATGCTCGTCCCTAGGAGTTGCTGTCCAATAATCACCATATTGTTTGTAGAAACCAATAATTCCACCATCTGTCGCCCCTCGGTATCCAACTGCAGGGAAGAAAATAGTTTCTTTCCTACTATCATTTGTCCAGAAGTTGTGACCGAAGTTGTTATTATATTCTGCTTGTGAATCAGTACCACTCACATTAATATTCTGGACTGTTGGGGTATTGGCAGCAGCCTTTCCTGTCTTAGTGAAACCTGTAAATGCATCATTAGCTGGTACGCTAAATCCAACAGGGCATGGGTCGTAAATAGTCTTGACAACGGGCTGGCTGTTTGCTGTATTTTCTGCATACGCATCCTTATTATTCATTGACCACAAGTTATAAGAGGTATAAAATTTTGCAAAGGCTGTCTCTCCATTCAGTGAACCGTCGCCTTTATATCCTGCTGTATAATAGTTTTGTGGATTCTGAAGGATAGTCTGTATGTACATGTCGCTTCCCGCATTCCAGTTAATTCCACCTTCAGCAGGCTTCCCACCCTTACCCGGGAAAGCATCCTTACGACCCCACTGATACTGCGTTGTATAACCTGTCCTTGATGCTGTACCAGGCAACTGTGTAATCGTGATGATTGTTTCTTTCTTCTTACCAATGGTCTGCCTTATCTTTACATTTACAGAACGAGGGCTTTGGTAAGGAGTACCTTGCCATGATGTAGGCTTCCATCCCAGTGCTTCATTAGCAAATCCATAAATAGTTCCTTGCTTGTTGGTAACAGGAATCTCCTTAAGTGCATCCTTTGGTGCAAACCACAGATGCCAAGACCACAGGGTTTGATAATGTATCTTAGTTTCGGTAACCCATCGTCTTCCTCGTAGTACTCGCTCTTGTGTCTGGTAAGTTCTTCTGACAGCTATAACTGCATTACCACTCTTGATACCATCCTCTGGCACTTGAAACTTTATGTAGAGGTTGCCATCAGGAGCACGATAAACTCCATTATCCTTTATTTTGACAAGATTACTCTCGTCTGACCATAAAACCCAAGCCTTATCAATATTTCTATTCGCTCCGTTATTTGTCTTTTCAATCCAAGGGTCAGTAATAGGATTACCGTTTTGGTCTCTTAGATCTGTTAGGGTATTACCATTACCTGGAACGGTCATCTTATATGCACTACTGTTAGTAGCACCACCCTTAATAGCGTTACCATACACCAACGGAATCATATAATATCCTGGTGCAGAAATAACATAGCAGTTTGCAGTGTTCTCTACAGCTGCCGCACCAGTCTTGTTTGAGAGGTTATAAGGTACAGACTCCGAACCCAAAGGATTTTTCTTTAGTTCGTTATTACGTGCTGCAAGCAGATCTACAGTCTTAGCAGGAATAAGTGTTGCTGTTAACTGCACTGGATCTTTGCCACCATCACCTCTCTCTGCACTCAAGCTCTTCAACCATGCTGGCTTATTGTTACTATAATTCTTTCCATCTTCACTATACCCTACAACTTCCCATGGTACAGGAACTATTTCTGTTCCAACATGACGATAACTCTGTATGGTAAAACCACGTGACGCCTGTGTATCTGTGAAGCCCGCAACATCAGGATCTCCCCCTATAAGTTCATATTCCCAATTAGAATTCTTCTCGCTTAGTTTATAGACGTGTGTTGTACCTTCTCTCCATGTACCTTTGAGAGGCACATGAATTTTTGTACCATCACTAAAGACAATCTCAGCCTTGACACTGTTACCATCAAGTGTCTGTGGAATCATATAGAAGGTGTAACCATCAGTCAACTGTTTAAGGTCTGTTACATCTGGATTACTAAACCTGGTCTGGTTTCTAATAATGCTATTAGGCTTCTCAGTTGTCTTATAGCTTAATCCCGAAAGCGTTACTTTTCCACGTTGGCTATATCCATTGTTATCCCATCCTGCACCCACAGGATTAATGCGGTCGTTAGGAAGTCTGTACTTACTCTTCAACAAGACATTATCAATAGAAATCTCCTTTATCGTCTTGTTGTATGAGAGGTCTTGACCAACAGCAAAACGAATTGCTGTCAACGCATGACGGAACCAAAGGTTGGTTTCTGGTGCCTGATTGTGAGTTGTGTATGTTACTAAACCAGAACAAGCAGTCATAAGGTCTACCTGCTTAGTAACGTCTTTATTGACTGTAAACTCAATCGTTGGCGCAGATGTGGCTGTTGGTTGAGATTTAACCACTATATTATTGTTGTTATCCGTAGTTTCTGGGTAAACTGCGTAAAAGCGGGCATAACGCTGACCCCATGACCAAAGGATTGAAGGGTTAATATTACCCTGAGGTGTGGTAGACTTATTGTCAAACCAATTTGTACCAATTGAATTGGCGACAGTACCACGAATACCTGTTGATGAGAAATTGCCAAGAGTGCTACTGGTGACAATATTAGCACGTGTGCTTGGCTCAACCTTCACAGGGTTAACACCCTCCATAACTGTTTCAATCAAGCAAGCATCAAGATTTCCGTCACCCTCTGCCAATAACTTCTGCCCCTCAAGCTCCTTATTAGTCAGTCCCGGAGTGATAGATCCACGTGTCAGTGCACCTCCACGAGCCAGTGCATCTTCCTGTACATCACTTACATTAAAGCGTACAACAGCTCCATTATTGCCATTATTAGCGTTTTCTCCCAAATCATCATCTGCACAAGATACAGCAGAGAATGCCATACCACCTATAAACAAGGCTGAGAGTGCATGATAGAAAAATGTCTTATTCATTATTATCTTTATTCTTTGTTTTTACTCTTTTAATCTTCTGAAACGACTTCTTCGTCACCTCCAGGCTGCAAGTCTATTACTTTATTTTCGCCACCGCCACCGCCACCAGGTTGGACAACAGGGCTTGCAGCTAAGATAAAGCTTTCCTCCAAAATGTTACATACCGAAATAGTCGGCCTAAGATAATTTAGTTTTTTTGTTTCTATTGTTTTCATTTTTTCATAAATAAGTTTCACACCTATATAACATTGAACTATAAATTAAGTATAAATAATAAGAGGAATTGTGTACCTAAGGACCTGTCCACATACTACAAACCCATGAATTAGCACCTTATTACCCTATACGATTTAATCATTGTCTCATCATTCAATTCAATAATTATTGCAAAATTATAAATAATAATACAAATAACACCATTCTTGGTTTACTTTTTTTTCTATTTTTTAAATAAGATGACAGGACTTGATTTAAATCAAGAATAATAGTTAATTAGTTGAAGAAAAGTATTATTCCCAACTCAATCATGAGTTTTCACTTGGCGAGCGGTATAAACCTAATTAGCCTACTAAGCACTAATAGAGGGGCTTCCGTCAAATGCGTAGATTGTTAATAGAATAAGATTAATCCACATACATGGTATGATTATCCCCAATGAGATGGTTTTACAAGAGGGAATAAACTATTAGGGGAACGTAATTAGGTGAGATGGATATCCGTTTTCTACAAACAACTTATTCTCGTACTATTATTTTTTTTTGTAAACTATTTTCGTGCAGTTCAAAACCAACATACGCTCTTTTGGCTTCAAAAAGACGCCCAATTGACTTGTAATAGATGCCCTTTAAGACGCTAACTAACGCCCTTTTGAAGTCCAATGAAGCACCTTTCATTTTACTACTTTATAACTGATTGACTTCCTTATGGTTACAAGTCTGCTCCTTATATGTGTTTTTACAGTCATTTATAGATGACTTATACGGAATTATGTAATGATTTTTCAAATCCTTGTCTATGGATTTTCGAGGTCTTAAAGTGAAAAGGTATTCTGTGTCAGAGGCTAATAATAGGATAGATAGTTAACCGTTTTAGCTATGTTTTTGTTTAATGAGTAACCTTAGTTCTTCCGTTAAATCAGTACGAAAAGTATACACACATTTAACGGAAGAACCAGAAAAGAGGGCTTAGCGAGCTAATTCTATCTTAATCCTGGAAGTAAACTCTCTTCACGCGATTGCTGATAGTCGTCAGCACCTCATATGGAATCGTGTCAAGCGTATCGCTGAGAACAGTGACAGGGAGGTGGTCGCCGAAGATTTCAACACTGTCACCTTCCTTACAATCGATGCCAGTAACGTCAATCATCGCTACGTCCATACAGATGTTGCCGACGTACTCTGCCTTCTGACCATTCACCAAACAGTAGCAGTGGCGGTTGCCCAAATGGCGGTTTAAGCCGTCAGCATAGCCGATTGGAATTGCTGCAATCACACTGTCACGGTCAATGGTTCCCTTGCGAGAATAGCCTACCGTGTCACCAGCTGGTACGTTACGCAGCTGCAGGATGGTAGTCTTCAACGTAGAGATATTATTGATTGTCTTGTTTGTTCGTGGGTTGATACCATACAAGCCTAAGCCCAATCTGCACATATCCATCTGACGTTCAGGGAAGTGTTCGATGCCCGAAGAGTTGTCCATGTGGCGGATAATCTTATGGCTGAAAGCAGCTTGAAGCTTCTTGCTACCCTCATCGAAGAGTGCAAACTGATGAGCAGAGAACTCGTCGAAGTTGTCAGCATCAGAGCCAACGAAGTGAGAGAAGACCGAACGAGGGATGATAGCGTTCTGTTGTTTCAGTCGCTTAATCAGTTCGTCCATATCCTTCTGTGGGTCAAAGCCTAATCGATGCATGCCCGTATCG
Source organism: Prevotella melaninogenica ATCC 25845 (assembly GCF_000144405.1). Taxonomy (NCBI): domain Bacteria; kingdom Pseudomonadati; phylum Bacteroidota; class Bacteroidia; order Bacteroidales; family Prevotellaceae; genus Prevotella; species Prevotella melaninogenica. Next base: position 1,153,999 of record NC_014371.1, on the reverse strand, counting down.
AGCTTAATATGAACAGGGAAGCCCGTGATACCCTCCTTCTGTGCAGCCTTCACGAGTGCATCCATGAGTCGGAAGCTATACACCTCTGGCTCAAGGTCGTAGTCGAAGAGCGTCTTGAAGGAAGTCATCTCTGGGTTCATAATCATGATATTGCTTGTGATACCGTTCTTACGGAGCGTCACACCCTCGTCGGCAACAGCCACAGCGAGGTAGTCAACACGATGATCCTGTAAAGTCTTTGCTATCTCTACGGCACCAGCTCCATAGGCATCAGCCTTAATCATACAAACCAATTTCGTCGTAGGTTTGAGGAAAGAGCGATACCAATTGAGGTTGTCAACAACAGCATTGAGGTTTACCTCCAACACCGTTTCATGCACCTTCTTCACCAAGAGTTCTGTCAGTCGGTCGAATCCAAACTGTCGTGCGCCCTTCAATAAGATTACTTCATCGTGCAAATTAGCGAAGACATCGCTGTGGATAAAGGAGTTGACGGTAGCAAAGAAATGTTTTTCGCCCAAATGCTTAAAGGCAGAACGCTGTGCCAAGAGTCCTTCACCAATACCGATAAACTTCTCAACACCACGCTTCTCGCAGAGGAAAGCCACCTTATTATATAGGTCTTTATCTGTGTCACCACTCTGCAGGATATCGCTCAGAATCAATGTGCGACGACGTCCCTTATGGTCAGGACGACGATTCATGAAGTCGAGTGCAATATCGAGTGAGTTGAAATCAGAGTTATAAGAATCGTTGATAAGCGTACAGCCATGCTGTCCCTCCTTCACCTCCAAGCGCATAGCGACTGGCTCTAACTGTGCCATTCGCTCGCTGATAGTAGCAGGGGTGAGTCCTAAATGGAGTGAAACGACTGCGCAGGTGATAGAATTCTCAACGCTGGCATCGTCAATGAAAGGTAGTTTATATTGTCCTTCCGTCTGTCCTTTCCATACGTATGAAACGGTTGTCTCAATGTCTTTCTTCTCGATAGCTTTGATATAGAAGGCAGCCTCCGTATTCTTTACAGACCAATCGAGCTTCTGACCCTTATAATCATACTGGCTTAAACACTGTGCCATCACCTCATTGTCGGCAGAATAGACGATTGCCTCGGTGTCGTGGAAGAGCTTTATCTTCTCGTGGCACTTAGCTTCTAAGGAAGGGAAGTTCTCTTGATGGGCAGTACCTAATGTGGTGAAGACGCCGATAGTAGGTTGGATAATGTCGCGCAAAGCCATCATCTCGCCTGGTTGACTGATACCCGCTTCAAACACTCCGACCTGTGTATTCTCGTTTAAGAGCAGTACTGACAGTGGAACACCTATCTGTGAATTATAGCTACGAGGTGAACGTGTGACCACCATCTGCGGAGAAAGCAACTGATAAAGCCACTCCTTGACCATCGTCTTACCATTTGAACCCGTGATGCCGACTATCGGAATCAAGTATTCATCGCGATGACGTTCAGCCAGTCGCTGCAAAGCTTCCAGCGAACCAACCACCTTCAAGAAGTTAGAATCAGGATAACGAGTTGCCCAATCCTCAGGCACTACCTCCACGACAAAGTTTCTCACACCCCTTGCATAGAGTTCTGGGATGTAATTCTGTCCGTCGTTACGCTCAGTTTTGAGCGCAAAAAACAATGTTTCTTCAGGGAAACACAGAGAGCGGCTGTCGGTAAGTACAAAGCTTATATTTGCATCCTTATCACCATAACGGCGTGCGCCAATGAGCGTCGTTACTTTCTCAATAGTATAATTCATTACTATCTAAATTGTTTTATTCTTATGCAAAGATAGTGAAAAGTCTTAATACAGCGTATTATCCTTGCTGTTTTTTCGTCTTATCATTTAATATAATATCGGTGAGCGCACTTAGGACACACTCCTTTTATCATATAATTGATGGATGATTGTTCGTATCCTGCAGGCAACTCGACCTGTGGAATGTGTATGTCATTGAGGCAATAGGTGCGATGGCAACGCTCACAATAGAAGTGTACGTGCATGTCTTCATCTTCTTCATCGTCATCGCTGAGACATAATTCGTAGCGCACTATATCATTTCCGTCTTCCATCTGATGTACTAAATGTTGCTGTTTGAACAATGATAGTGTACGGAAAATATTTGACTTGTCAATCGTTTGAATCTTTGCTTCCAACTCTTTTATAGAGGCTGGGTTGTCCAATCCTGACAGTGTTCGTGCTATGAGAATGCGATTTGCGGTCAGTCTAATACCATGTGCTTTCAGCAGTGCTTCGATCTGCTTGTCATTCATTTCTTCCATAGTTATAAATTCAATTCTATATTGGGATATTTTAGTTCCAACATCTTGGCTTTTTCCTTTGTTTTCTTTATGAAATCCTGATAAGCCGCAGCCTCTGGATGAAATGGGCGGTGCGCCAATGCCTCTTTGATAGGTCGCCATTCCTCCAGAAACTGTTTGGCTTCTGCAGAGAAACAGGTTGCCACAAGCTGTTCCCAGATGTATTCTACAGCCTGCTCGTTGGGGTGCAGCATATCTGCTTTGTAGAAACGATAGTCGCGCAGTTCGTCGTTGACAATCTCATAGGCTGGGAAGTAATAGATCCTTTCTCCTTCTTCCTTAATCACCTTGTCGGTAGCCAACAGCAGCACAGCCTTTGACAATTGACTTCCGTGATAGCCATATTTGGCATAACGGATAGGGCTGACCGTGATGATGACATTGACCTTTGGATTCGCTTGGCGTAGTAGGGTGATAGCCTCGCGCAGTGCGTCGGCACACTCCTCAACCGTAAGTTCGCGCTCTTCAAACTCTCGTTGTGGACGTTTCTGGCAGTTGTCAACAATCTCGCCTGTAGCTCGCTCCACATAGACATGGTTTGTTCCCAATGTGAATACGGCTGTGTCAAACGTATGGTTTGCCACCTTCTTCACCGTATGTAGTACTGAAACAGGGTTATACATCACACCGAAGGGGTTTACCATGGCACGAAACTTCTCTTCTTCGAATCGCTTACCAATATTGTCGGCAAAGCACGACCCTACAAAAAGAATCCGCTCACAAGGTTCCAACTCAAATGTTGGACGGGGGATGTTGACAATTGTTCTAAATTCCATTGAGCGCAAAGGTAAGAAAAAAATGGATAGAATACTCAAACGGAAAGAATATTTTTCATACTTTTTATTGCTTAAATATTCATATCAGAGAATTATTCTGTAAGATAATGTTCAATCTCATATATTATTTGTATATTTGCCCTACTTATAAGCTTATTGTTTTTAAGTTGAGTAATGATATGGATCAAAAGACATTAGAGTTTGTTACTTATTGCATTGGCAAGTTGTCAGTAATGCTGAAACTACCACAGCAAGAAGTGTATCGTAGGTTGAAAACCTCTGGTATACTGGATGAATATATTGTGCCTTCTTACGATGTCTTGCATACATTCGGCTCTCGTTATCTGATGGAAGATTTGACGGAATACATGAAAGAGAAAGGAGTTTTATAAATCAAGAATACACCTAATGTACACATACAATTACCCACACCCAGCCGTAACGGCTGACTGTCTTGTTTTTACCCGAACTGATGAGGGGATGAAACTGCTGTTGATACAGCGGAAAAACGAACCTTGTAAGGGGAAATGGGCATTCCCCGGTGGCTTCATGGATATTGACGAGACAACGATTGATGCTGCTCGTCGTGAGTTGAAAGAAGAGACTGGTTTAGTGGTTGGCGAGCTGCATCGTGTTGGTATCTTTGATGCTGTCGACCGTGATCCACGTGAGCGTATCATCACCGTGGCTTATTACACGATTCTTGACAAACCTGCAGAAGTCAGCGGTTTGGATGATGCTGCACAAGCAAAGTGGTTCTCCTTGACCGAACTTCCCGACTTAGCGTTTGACCATAAGGAAATCCTCCAAGAGGCAGAAAGGGTGTTAGGTGATGGCTGATGGGTGTTGGGTGGTCAATGAGAACAATAAGTTTAATTAGTCCTAATTAGTCTAATTAGCCTAATTTTAGATAGCAAATGATTTTCTTCTAATATCTTTGTCATTTGTTTTCCCCAATAAACATTGCTGTTATACTCCTTCACTCCCTACACCATTGGTGCCTCTGTCAGCAACATACCCTTAAATAAAACCTCCATAACCTCCGTTCCTCCGAGTGAATTTTAGCGTAGTAAGGCGAAGAAATATATTGACAAAATATTCGAAGAAAAGGTAGGAGAATAGCTTAAAAGTGAACTGTTTTAGTGTCACTGTAAGTTGCTTGTTATCAAGTATTTGCAAAAAGGGATTTCAAAAGGTGCTTATTAAGGCTCCCAAAGGGCGTTAGTAAGACTCTTAAAGGGCATCTTTTGCAAGCCAATTAGGCGTCTTTAAGAAGCCAAAAGAGCATGTGTCGGTTTTGAACTGCATGAAAATAGTTTACAATTCTCAACTGATAAGGGATTAAATATTGCTTTTATATTCCTTTGCTCTCTGCACCATCGGTGCCTCTGTAGGTTGTGTATGTTTAAATAAAACCTCCGTACACTCCGTTTCTCTGTGTGACATTTCGTCAGATGTCCTAAACTTAGGTAGTAGCCTTATCGTTCTAAATGACTGAAGCAAACAGACTTTATCACTCCTCCTTCCGCATAAACCGCTTTTTAGCGTGGATTTAACGTGTATTTCGTCACAATATATTAAAAAACGAATAGAAGTCATCTGCCATACGAAATAATTTAGTAATTTTGCCCTCGGTGGCTATTGTGGTTTCTGTTTGTAGTTCTTTAGAGCGCACAGGATAAGGGGGTAGAATTTCATTAATCACTGAATTTACAGATACTTATACCCCATTGAACTCAGGTTAATTAGTCGCTCAAATTCACGTATATTATCATTTCATATATGAAGAAGCTTTTTTTATTTACGCTCCTTTGCGTAATAACGATGACAACACAAGCACAGACGAATCTCTCCGACTATCTTACGAAGCGAATGCCGAAGCGGGAGACGCGTGCCGTGTGGCTTACGACACTTGCCAGTCTTGATTGGCCGAAGAATTACGCACGGTCGGAAGAGAGCATCAAACTGCAAAAGCAGGAACTTATTGACATTCTCGATAAATACCAGAAGGCGAATATCAATACTGTACTCTTGCAGGCACGTGTGCGTGCAGCTACGATTTATCCGTCGGATATTGAGCCATGGGACCAGTGTATCACTGGCGTTGAGGGTAGGGCACCGGGCTATGGCTACGACCCACTCAGCTTTGCCGTAGAGGAATGTCACAAACGTGGCATGGAAATTCACGCATGGATAGCGACGATTCCGGTGGGTGCAAAAAACTCATTGGGCTGTAGAACGCTGATGAAGAAGGGCTTTCGAATTAGAAACTTCTCAACGGGTTCTTATCTCGACCCTGCCGATCCGAGTGTTGCCCCTTACCTTGCCTCTGTCTGTGGAGAGATTGTAAGAAAGTATGATGTGGACGGTATCAACCTCGACTATATCCGCTACCCTGACGGATGGCCACGTCCTTCTTACCGTGATGGCGATACGCCCGACCAGCGTCGCAGCAATATTACAGCCATTGTACGTGCTATTCATGATGAGGTGAAGGCTATCAAACCATGGGTGAAGATGTCGTGCTCGCCAATCGGTAAGCATGCCGACCTCAGTCGTTATAGTTCAAAGAATTTCAATGCCCACGACCGTGTTTCACAAGAGGCGCAGGAGTGGATGAGATTAGGGTTGATGGACCAGCTCTATCCGATGCAATACTTCCGTGGCGACAACTATTATCCTTTTGTTGCAGACTGGGTTGAGAATGCTTATAAGCGTGAGATAGTGACAGGTTTGGGTACTTACTTCCTCGATCCACGTGAGGGTAATTGGACTTTGGGCGACCTCACCCGCCAGATGTACGTCAGTCGTGACCTCGGAGTGGGACATGCTCACTTCCGTTCTTACTTCCTCACGGCTAATAAGCAGGGTGTCTACGACTTTGAGAAGCAGTTTAATGCTACGCTTTCTCTCCCTCATAAGATGCAGGGTGTTGTGTCAACGGCTGCCATGCCATATGCTGTCAACTCTTCATTGGTAGAACGTCGAGAGGATAAGTCGGTGATTCTGAGGTGGAAGGCGGTCACTCCTTATTATAATATATACGCCAGCTACACCTATCCTGTTGATACTGAGGATGCGCGAAACCTGCTCTTTGCACGTTATACTGGGCAGACGCTGCAGTTGAAGAACGTGAATCCTAACCTCTATTTTGCGGTCAGAGGTATGGACCGTTACGGACTTGAAACGCCTGCTTTACAGGAGAATATGAAGTCTACATCGCTTTCGAAGTCTCCTGCTACACTGCTCGCTAATGATGGTAACACGCTCACCCTCCCTGCTGCAGCAAAGCTAACGGATGCCGATCGTTATGTAATCCTCTCTTTGCAGGGTGTCATCCTCCGCATTGTCAACGCTAAATCGGTAAGAAACAACCAGTTATATATCGGTTCCCTGTCCGACGGTATGTATTCTCTCAAGGTCTATAACCACAAGAAGAAGTCCTTCACCTTAGGGGCATTTATGGTTAGGAGGGGTAGTTAACAGGTAGACGAGTGGACAAGTCAACGGGTGGACGAGTAAACGAGTAGACAAGTTAACGAGTTGATTGCGTTGTTAAGTTGACAAGTTAACGAGTAGACAAGTTAGCGAGTTGCTTGCAAAGAGAGACAAAGTAACATAAGAACAAATTGTTCTTTATAACAAGTAACTTGTTCACTTGTCCACTCGTAAACTTGTTACTTGACCCCCTTTGTTCCTTTGTTACTTTGTCTCTCTTTGCAAGCAACTTGTCAACTCGTCTACTCGTTAACTCGTCAACTTACCCTGTTGCTTTGTCTTCATTTACCCTGTCTACAATCAACTGGTTCACTTGTCCACTCGTTATTCCGTCAAAAAAGCCCCTGATGCTTCACGCACCAGAGGCTTAGAGAGTCTTTTATATAATGAAAACCTGCGGTTCTTAGAAAGATGCCGCTTGTAGTTCCGCCTTTATTCCGTCCAAACATGCTGCTAATCGTTCGTAGGTTTTCTCACCAGCATTTTTGATACCACTATTATACTGGCGCATCAAAGACGGATTGATACCAGCTCTTTTGGCTATTTCGGTAACGTTGAGAAAACTGAAATAGTTGAAGAATGACTGTAAATCATATTTATAAACAAATTCTACGACAGGCATAGTCTTACCTTGCTCTTCCAAGTCTTCCTTAGCTTCTTGATAGCAGTCTATCAAGTCCTGCTTGGCTTGTTCCACAGTATCACCGCATGAATTGAGACCTATTCCTGCAATATCCTCAGCTGTTCTGCACCAGTAACTTCCATCAGAAGCCTGTTCAACGATAATTGTAACCTTTTTCATTGCTCTGTTTGTTGTATGCTCACTGTTTGTCTGAATGACGCTACAAAGGTAACAATAAAGTTATAAACTTCCAAATAAAAAAGTAACTATTTCGTTATATTTTATAATGAGAAAGTATAAGTGAATCTTACTACGGAATGGCTGATTATGATATTAAAGGGTGCAAATACGGAGGGTGTTCCACTCGGTATATACCTTATATATAGCTTTGTAAAATATCTTCAGTCTTCTTCAGCGTTTCCAACATGGGTGATCATAAGTATAAAGTATCAATTCTGAAAGGTGAAGTATGGGCTTAATGCTGTGGTGACGGTGCTTAGCACATCGTGTGCGGATGCTTCGCACATATGGTGCGGGGCGCTGAATGCTCTGCAAATGGTTATTTTATTTTCTCATCAATATTTTACTTATCTTTGTAACTTGACGTAATTCGCTATGCCTTTGTTGTAATGATAGGCAAGATACTCGATAATAAAACAACCAGTTTAGGCTTTAATAGTAATAGGAAACTTAAAGATGACTATGCATAAGGACATAAATCATTTAATTTTTATCGGATTATAATGGTTAAAAATATAAAACATTGTATTTATAACAATGAATAATTAAAAGAATATGTTTATATTTGCCATAAACTTAAAGACAAGAAGCCTTCCTTTGAAAAAGCCAAAAGTAAAGCCTAACAAGTAGGAACTAACATCTATTAGCAGCGACAGAAATACAAATAATATCCTCAATATGTGAGAGAACGCAGCATGGCATCACTTCATGGGTAAGTGGAGAGTTAACGATACTAACACGGCCTCCTTTTCGTCTTATTGTTCAACATTAATAATTAAATAATTATCACAATTTCTTTTTATGAACATCTGTAAGCGTCTTTGTGCTGCTTTTCTCTTGTCTGTCGTATGTGTCGGACAAGTTTTTGCACAAGGTTATCCTCGCATCAGTACCAAAGGCAATGAGCATTGGTATTACGTTAAGTATCTTCGTTCTAACAACGTGTTGGAAGACAAGGGCGAAAAGCAAAAGTGCCTTACTGCCGTTCCACAGGTTATGAATGGAGGTCGCCAGTTATGGAAGGTGGTAGCAGCAGAGAACTTTGGTCGTAATAAGAAGTACCAGTTGGTAAGTAAGAGCGGTCGTACCCTTTATGTCAATGGCACAAATCCTTATAGTTCGCGTTTTATGGCGGCTACTAAGGCTACAGATATCACCTCATTCCACATCTTCCAGAGTATGAATACCAGCTTTGGAACAGGTGCATTCGAGTTGGCACCAGACTCTACTAACAGTCATGCGATGAACCAAGTGGGAGAGATTAGGGCTGGACAAGAGATTGGACTGTGGGATAAGGGCGACATCAACAACGTGTTGACCTTTGTTAGCAAGGATGACATGGAGTTCCCATACTATATGCCAGTCATCTCAACAGCTGCAAATCCTGTTTATTATTACATCCAGTTCCAGACTGGTAACTGGCTTTTGAGTGCCAAGGGGGATAAGGCAACCTGCCAAACAGCCTCATTGCATAATGGTAATCTTGATGACATGCTATGGCGTGTATCAGAGAAAGACGGCAAATACTCTTTTGTTAGCAAGAGTGGAAAGATTCTTTATATCAGCGATTCATACGTCAACGCAGCAAAGGCCCACAATGTGAAGGATACGCTCTTTACGATGGTGGAGTCAAATAACTCATTGGGTGGCTTCGAGATTGGTAAGTCAACCACAGGACGTAACTTCTTTAATATGTTCCAAGGTGCTGGTGAAGGTAGGTTAATCAGCTTCTGGGACTTAGGCGATGGTGGTAATGTAGTGCGCTTCGTACCAGCAGAAGCATTGGTCCCAGTGTCAGGTATTACTACTTTTAATCCTGCCAACAAATATACGCTTTGGTATACAAAACCCGCAACGAACTGGATGACCTCTTGTCTTCCTATCGGAAATGGTCAGTTTGGTGCAACTTTGATGGGCGATGTTGCCATTGACGACGTACAGTTTAACGATAAGACCCTTTGGAGCGGTAAGCTCGGTGGGCTGACGAGTACGGCTGCTTATGGTTATTATCTTAACTTTGGTAACCTTTATATCCGCAGTCGTGGAATGTCAAAGGTAACAGACTACGTGCGTTACCTTGATATCAACGATGCCGTAGCAGGTGTGAAATATACGATGGATGGCGTGGCATACAGTCGTACTTACTTCGCAAGCAATCCTGATAGCTGTGTGGTAGTTCGCTATACAGCCTCACAGAACGGTAAAATCAATACAACCCTTACACTGAAGAATCAGAACGGACGTAACGTAAGTTATACCGTTGACAATAACAATCAGGCAACGATTACCTTTGATGGTCAGGTCGCTCGCCAAGATGATCATGGCGCAACAACACCAGAGAGCTATTATTGTGCAGCGCGCATTGTGACAGATGGCGGTACGATTACTAAGAATGCAAAGGGCATTATTGAGGTAAATGGTGCCAATAGTATGACTGTTTATCTCCGTGGTTTGACGGACTTCGACCCCGACGCACCGACATATGTGTCTGGAGCTAACCTCCTTGCAGGTCGTGCAGCAGCGACAGTGAATGATGCACAGAACAAGGGTTACGATGCTTTGTTAGCAGCACATAAGGCCGATTATAAGTCGCTCTTCGATCGTTGTCAGCTGACCCTCAGTGATGTTAAGAACAATATTCCAACCCCACAGCTCATCAGCAGCTATCGTGACAACCAGCATGACAACCTCTTCTTAGAGGAACTCTACTTCAATTATGGTCGTTACCTCCTCATCAGTTCAAGCCGTGGCGTATCGCTCCCAGCTAACTTACAGGGTATTTGGAACGACAACAACACACCAGCATGGCACTCTGATATCCATGCGAATATCAACGTACAGATGAACTACTGGCCTGCTGAGCCAACCAACCTCTCTGAACTTCACCGCCCATTCCTCGATTATATCTATCGTGAGGCATGTGTGAAACCTACATGGCGTCGCTTTGCACAGGACATGGGTCACGTAAATACAGGTTGGACTTTACCAACAGAGAATAACATCTATGGCTCTGGTACTACCTTTGCCAACACCTATACCGTTGCTAATGCATGGTATTGCCAGCACCTCTGGCAGCATTATACCTACACAATGGATAAGGATTTCCTCCGCGCAAAGGCATTCCCTGCGATGAAGTCGGCTGTCGACTATTGGTTTAAGAAACTTGTGAAGGCTGCTGACGGCACCTATGAATGTCCTAATGAGTGGTCGCCAGAACACGGACCAACGGAGAATGCTACCGCACACAGCCAGCAGTTGGTTTGGGACCTCTTCAATAACACACGCAAGGCGATTAAGGTTCTCGGTGATGATGTAGTGTCAAAGGCGTTCCGTGATTCGCTTGCAACCTACTTTGCTAAGCTCGATGACGGTTGCCATACAGAGGTAAATCCTGCTGATGGACAGACTTATCTTCGTGAATGGAAGTACTCTTCACAGTTTAATAACCCAAGCAAAATCGGTGTAAACGAGTATAAGGCACACCGCCATATCTCTCATTTGATGGGGCTTTATCCTTGTACGCAGATTAGTGAAGATGCCGATAAGACCGTCTTTGAGGCTGCTCGTCAGTCGCTGATAGCTCGTGGTGATGGTCATGGAACTGGTTGGTCACTCGGTCATAAGATAAACCTTAATGCCCGTGCCTACGAAGGTCAGCACTGTCATAACCTTATCAAGCGTGCTTTACAGCAGACTTGGGACACCGGAACAAACGAGGCTGCAGGTGGTATCTATGAGAATCTCTGGGATGCTCATGCACCTTATCAGATTGATGGTAACTTCGGTTATACAGCCGGTGTAGCCGAGATGCTCCTGCAGAGTCATAATGATAAGCTCGTGATTCTCCCTGCCTTGCCAACAACATTCTGGCAAAAGGGTTCAGTGAAGGGCTTGAAGGCAGTGGGCAACTTCACCGTTGACATTGATTGGGCTGCTGCGAAGGCTACGAAGGTACAGATTGTTTCAAACATGGGTACAACCTGTATTGTGAAATATACTAACGTAGCAAAGGATTATAAGGTGACGACTGCTGACGGAAAGACGGTTAAGGCAAAGCGAATCAATGATGACGAAATCAGCTTCCCTACAGTGAAGGGCGGTGTGTATGTCATTGTTTCTAAGACTGCAGACGCTATCGCAGCCATACAAAAGGCGCAGGACGGTAACATTGCTTCTGTAGACTACTACAGCCTTAACGGTACAAAGACAAGTCAGTCACAGAGCCGTGGCGTGTATATCAAGCAAATGAAGTATAGCAACGGTACAACAAGCACAACGAAAGTAATCAACTAATCACAGGTTATACATCTTACCCACACTTCGGCTTAGGCTGAGGTGTGGGTTCAAGTAAAAACATCTATTATCTTTCATTCATATGAAATCAATCAGAAACATTGGTCTTCTCGTATCCTTACTGGCGTTAGCACCATCCGTGCTAAGGGCTGGCACATGGGGTGCGAAGCCTGAACACGGTAAGACCTATTTAATCTCAGTAGGGCAAGACACCAAGAATGTACTTACTCCCTACAAGTATTCATGGTTAAGGGACACGGGTCTTGCGTTCCTTGCTTATGCTGAAGGCAACGATGCACAGAAGTGGAAACTCGTTGCTGTGAGCGGTAAGCAGGACTGCTATCAGTTGGTAAATGGCGACGGCGAGTTGGCTTTCGACATGGCACTCAACGACACAAAGAAAGTCTCTGGCTACCCTTGTATGTGGACACAGAGCATCGCCAATCCTAATCAACAGATTTATATCACTAAGAAAGGCAGTGGTTATAAGTTGAGTGCAGTGTCTGCAAGGAATGGTCAGACTTATTATGTAACCTTTGGTTCTATCTCTTCTGTCGACGGATATTACTGTGGTTATGAGAACAGTGAGGCATCAGCTGCTACGCTACAGTTCAAGGAAGTGCCTGCAGTGGTTATTCCTGAGGGTGCCGACTGGGAGAATGCGAAGGTCTATGAGCGTAACAAGGAGCGTGCGCATGCCACCTATATGCCTTATCCATCAACGAAGGCTATGAAGGCTGATGGTCAGCGTTATGACAAGCCTTGGTTGGACCCAACAGGTGCAAACTATCTTAGTCTGAACGGTACATGGAAGTTGCGTTGGAGTGAGGGAGCTAAGCCTGTCTTGCTCGGTAAGGACGACTTCTGGGGCGATGGCGTAAGTACTGAAGGCTCTGCGTGGAACGATATCACTGTTCCTTCTTGTTTAGAGATGAATGGTTATGGTCTGCCAATGTATGTGAATGTAGACTATCCGTTTGAAGATCAGCAGCCTTACGTTCGTATGAAGGCTGGTTTGAAGAACTCTGTGGGTTCTTATCGTCGTGATTTCACTCTGCCTGCAGGCTGGGAGAATAAGCGTGTCTTCCTCCATTTTGATGGTATCTACTCTGCTGCTTACGTTTATGTGAATGGCAATGAAGTGGGTTATACAGAAGGAGCAAACAATGTCAGCGAGTTTGACATTACTAAATACCTCCGCACTGGTAAGAATAATGTTGCCGTACAGGTGATTCGTTGGAGCGATGGCTCTTATCTTGAGGGTCAGGATATGTGGCACATGAGTGGTATTCATCGTGATGTTTACCTTGTGGCTACACCAAAGACTTACTTGGCAGATCATTATATTAAGGCTACTGTTACACCGGGTTCTACTACCGTTGCTACGGGTAGTGCGGCTACATCTGTAGACCTTACCGTATGCAATCGCGATAAGACTGCAGCGAAGAAGACCGTAACCGTAACGCTCTTCGACCCATCGGGTAAGGAAGTGAAGAAGCTGAAGTCTGACTTTGTCTTTGCTGCTGGCGATAGCTTGAAGACACAGACAGTTGACTTCGGAACACTCTCTAACGTGAAACTATGGTCTGCTGAGACCCCAACCCTCTACACCTTCACCTTCAGCCAGTCGCAAGACGGCAAGGAAGAGGAGGCTTTCTCTACTAAATATGGCTTCAGAAAGATTGACCTTAGTAAGGGTTATCTTGAGGTGAACGGCCGTCGTACTTACCTCAAGGGTGCTAACACACAGGACACTGACCCATTGCATGGTCGCAGTATCAGCACTGACCTTATGTTAAAAGACATAGCAATGATGAAGCAGTCTAACATGAATACGGTTCGTACCAGCCACTATCCACGTCATGCAAAGATGATGGCAATGTTCGATTACTATGGTCTCTTCGTTGTTGATGAGGCTGATATGGAGCTTCACAAGAACTGGGATGGTGTAAAGACAATCATCAATAACACGGATTGGACAGGTGCTATCGTTGACCGTAACGTACGTAATACGCTCCGCGACCGCAACCATCCGAGTGTTGTCTTCTGGAGTTTGGGTAACGAGAGTGGCTCTGGTCTGAACATCATGGCAGCTTACAACGCTGTGAAAGAACTTGATAACCGTTATATCCACTATGAGGGATCAACGCGTGATAATGCTGAGGGCACTGATCTCCATTCTGTTATGTATCCTGCAGTTGACCATTCACGTGGTGGGACGACAGGTCCTGTTACCTCAGATGCTAACCATCCAAGTACGGGTAAACCTTACTTCATGTGCGAGTATGCCCATGCTATGGGTAATGCTGTGGGCAACCTGCGTGAGTACTGGGAGGCTATGGAAGGCTCTCTGATGGGTGTTGGTGGATGTATCTGGGACTGGGTTGATCAGAGTATCTACTCTTATGATGCGATTAAAAACAACCAATTGACAAAGAATGGATTCCCTGCTTATATCACAGGATATGACTGTCCGGGTCCTCATCAGTATAACTTCGTTAACAACGGACTTGTCAATGCCGATCGTGCATGGAGTGCTGAGCTTGACGAGGTGAAGCGTGTTTACCAGTGGGTGGGCTTCAATCTGAATAAAGACACCCATCAGGTGAAGTTGACGAATAAGTATCTTGACCGCAATCTCAACCAGTTCTATCTTAAGTGGACCCTCCTTGCTGACGGTAAGCCTGTACAGGATGGTATCGTTAAGAAGCTGAATTGCGCTGCTGGTGGTACTGAAACCGTTGACTTGAAGTATAACCCTACAGCCTTTGCAGGTAAGGAACTCTTCCTCAATATCGGACTTTATACGAAGGAGGCAACGAACTGGTGCGACCGTGACTATCCTGTTGCTGAGTTCCAACAGCAGTTGGCACAGCGCACAGAGGTCCTCGATAAGGTTGATAACACAAAGGCTGATGCTCTTCACGCAACGAAGAATAGCGATGGTGGTTATACCTATGCGAACGGTAAGCAGAAAGTAACATTCGACGGACAGGGCAATATTACCCTTTGGGCATACGAGGGTAAAGACCTCTTTGTACAGAATGAGGGTCCACGTTTCGACCGCTATCGTTGGATAGAAAACGATAACCCGATGGAGGCTTATGGTAATGATCCTACCGATAATGGCGTGAAGTCGCAGACAGCTACCTTCCAACTCTCTGACGATGGTAAGACGGCAACCGTGAATGTTACGCAGAACGGCAACTATGGTAAGGCTACTTATAAGTACACGATCAATGCAAACGGTACGATAGACCTCGCCAGCTCCTTTGAGGCACAGGGCAATGGCGCAAGACGTTTAGGCTTTAGTCTGAACTTCCCAAGCGATATGTCAAAGGTAAGCTACTATGCACGTGGTCCTCGCGCAAGCTATATCGACCGCCTCGATGGCGAAGACTTCGGTATCTATGAGACGACAGTCAAGGATATGTATGAGCCTTTCGCACACCCACAGAGCAACGGCAACCGCATTGGACTACGTTGGCTCACCCTCACAAACAACGAGGGCAATGGTGTGAAGGTAGAGACATCGGGCGATGTTGCCTTCTCTCTGACCCCTTGGACAGAGGCAGAATTGCGCACAGCACGCCACGAATGGGAGTTGCCAACATCTAATCGTGTCGTAGCACACTTTGATGCTATTCAGCAGGGTCTTGGTAACAAGTCTTGCGGTCCTGGTCCATTATCAAAGTATGAGATACAGAAAGGTAAAACCTACTCAAACATCGTGCGTTTCATCCCTTTTTCGGAAACGGCAGATGATACCGCAAACGGAATCTCTGCCGTAGTAAACTCAGCGACAACAATGGCACAAGTCTACGACCTCTCTGGTCGTAGACTTCCTGAACCTCCTGCCAAAGGATTCTATATTCAGAGTGGAAAGGTTCATGCTAACTAACGCCTTGCAGTCTTCAGTGCCTATGATTTGACTGTAGGGTAGGGGCGCACGTGGTATTCTTCATTCTAAGGAATGGGTGCCTCGTGCGCCTTTATATTTCAAAATGGCAATTATAATGGTTGACTAAAAATATCCTTCCCCCATGTATGGAGCGATAATAAAGTAAGCCAAAGCTATAATAAAGCACACTTCTTTCCGTTTTCAAAGAGTGTGCGGAGGCTTAGCACATGGCGTGTTGATGGTAAACACCATTGGTGCGGAGCCTTAGTAAGCTCACAGAAGTCCTCTCTGAAGGAGGAGTGAAAGCATAAAAACCTTGTTATGAAGTAGTAAATAAAAAATATCTTTATTATGAAACAAAAAACTAACTACCTATTTCCTTTAGCCATTATCGGCTTATTCTTCTTCTCTATTGGCTTTGCCTTGGGTATCAACTCTTATCTGATGCCAGTATTAGAGAAGTCTATGCACATCTCTGGTGCGGCTTCAAGTTTGTTGCTTGCAGCGACTTTCATACCGTTCCTCTTGTTCGGTATTCCTGCAACCCATTGCATTAAGGCAATCGGTTATAAGCGTACGATGGCTTTGTCGTTCGCTATCTTCGCAGCAGCCTTTGGACTTTTTATCCTCGCAGCGAAGCAGAACTCACTGACATGGTTCCTCATTGCGAGTTTCGTCAGTGGTGCAGCCAATGCCGTTTTACAGGCATCTGTCAATCCATATGTAACGATTCTTGGTCCGATGGATTCGGCAGCACGTCGTATCTCTTGCATGGGTATCAGTAATAAGTTGGCTTGGCCAGTGACGACACTCTTCATTACTTTGGTGATTGGTAAGGGTATTGGCGATACGCAACTCACCGATCTTTACATGCCATTCACCATCATTATCGGTATCTTTTTGCTCTTGGGTGTTATCGCATTGATGGCTCCACTGCCAGACGTGAAGGCTGCAGGTGAGGATGAGAGTGAGTGTGGCGACGAGGCAGCAGTCAGTTCATATGCTGACGGTAAGACAAGTATTCTGCAGTTCCCACACTTGTTGTTGGGCTGTTTGGCACTCTTCCTCTATGTTGGTGTAGAGACCATCTCGCTCGCTACGGCAACAGGTTATGCACAGTCATTAGGTTTGGAGGGTGATAACTACGGATTTATCCCTTCAGTGGGTATGATTGTGGGTTATATCTGTGGTGTAATCTTCATCCCACGTTACCTCTCTCAGGCTGCTGCAATGCGCATCTGCGCTATCATTGCCCTCGTTGGTAGTGTGGCTGTTGCCGTTGTGCCAGACCCCGTTATCTCCGTTTATTGCATCTTCTTGATGGCGTTAGGCTGTTCTTTGATGTGGCCAGCATTGTGGCCTTTGGCAATGGCAGACCTTGGCAAGTTCACTAAGTCTGGTGCTTCACTGCTGACCATGGCGATTGCCGGTGGTGCTGTGATGCCTTGGTTGCGTGGTGTCGTGCAGGATTGCACCTCTTTCCAAACCTCTTACTGGGTCAGCGTCCCTTGTTTCCTCTTCATCCTTTACTACGGACTCGCAGGCTACAAGATTCGGACGAAGAAGGAGTGATGAGGAGTTAAGGAGGATTTGATGTGGAGTTAAGGAGTTAAATGGAGTTAAAGGAGTTAAGACAACACCGCTGACTCATAGGATTGATGTGGAGTTAAGGAGGAAAGGATGTGGAGTTAAGGAATTAAATGGAGTTAAAGGAGTTAAGACAACACCGTTTACACTTACTTCTTTGCCTAATATAATATTCTGCTTTTCCCCTTTCACTACCTCCATATTGTAAATAAAAATCAAGTCTTAAAAATAAAAAGAGCATGAATTGGCTTTCAATTCATGCTCTTTTTGCTTCTAAAAGGTGCCCTTTTGAACCCTTATTAATGCCCTTTTGAAGTCCAATTAACCACCTTTTCAAAATTAATTCACAATTCATAATTCACAATTCATAATTATGATTACCGATATTGCTCAAAGGTTAAACACAAATCATAAAGTTCAGAGTTCAATGTTCAAAGGATAAGAGTTTCCTCTTGCGTAACTCACAAGAATATTTTATATTTGCAAAGAACAATTCTTTACCAAGCATATCAGAACTTATAGACATTCTTGAAGACTGATTGGCACAAGACAAAGCTGGCTTCTTGACGTACTGCTAATGGGTCATGCTACTCGAAAGAATATCTTTTGGATTATGGATAGTATAATGGAGGAGTTCTTGGACGAGGTGTTTTAAGCTCAATTAATTCTTATAGGAATAGACTCTAACCAACTGACTTTTGAAGTTGCTGTCACTGCTGTCAGGCTTCAGATGATTGTAATATGCTGAAGGAGAGTTGGTTCGCTCAAATGTTAAAAGTGACAGCAAACAAAAAATAAACTTATAGACTACGAATTTCTCTAATCATTTTTGAACTTTGAACAATTAACTTTGAACTTTGAGGTTTGAGCATTGAACTTTATGATTTGTACGTTTAATGACTACGAATTTCTCTAATGACACGAATCATTATAGCTTACTTATTCGTGACATTCGTGTAATTCGTAGTTAACTTTATACTTAGAACTATGAATGACTACGAATTTCTCTAATTACGCTAATATTATTGCGATGTAATTCGTGACATTCGTGTAATTCGTAGTTAGCTTTATGCTTAGAACTATGAATGACTACGAATTTCTCTAATTATGCTAATATTATTGCGATGTAATTCGTGACATTCGTGTAATTCGTAGTTAGCTTTATGCTTAGAACTATGAATGACTACGAATTTCTCTAATTATGCTAATATTATTGCGATGTAATTCGTGACATTCGCTTAATTCGTAGTTAATTTTGTGCTTTGAGTAATAGTTTTTGAAGAATTAAAAAAAGCAAGTTGATA
The DNA here is from genome assembly GCF_000144405.1 of Prevotella melaninogenica ATCC 25845. NCBI lineage: Bacteria > Pseudomonadati > Bacteroidota > Bacteroidia > Bacteroidales > Prevotellaceae > Prevotella > Prevotella melaninogenica. The sequence goes on along the minus strand of NC_014371.1, from coordinate 1,135,452 downwards.
AGTTTATTACAACTCATCAACTTGCTATCATATAACTTGTTTACTCGTCAACTCGTTAACTTGTCAACTTGTTAACTTGCATACCCTCGTTATCATTTAACTTGTTTACTCGTCAACTCGTTAACTTGTTTACTCGTTTACTCGTCAACTTTCATATCTCCTACCATCCCTTCTTGGTTTGGTAGCTTTGCTTAGTCTGATTATTTTGCTTTGTCTTTGAATCACTGCTAACGCATAGAGGACGGATGTTATACATGTTGTACTTAGGGTTGTTACCACTTCCGCTGCCGTTAACAGTACCTGGATAGAGCCAGCCATTGTTCATGTAGTAAGCTGAGAAAGCTGTTGCCTGTGCGTAGTTGCAGCGGTTAGCGTCAGAAGTCCAGTAGTAAGCCTGACCACCTGGACGCTGAAGACGTGGCGCACCGTCGTTATACTCGGTGTAAGCACCAGCGAATGGGAAGAACACACCCTTATCGATATCCTCCTTAGAGAACTTCTTCATACGTGTGTTATGCTCGTAGTATTTACCCACATAGATACCATTTGGACGGTTTGTGTTACCAATGATATGGCCGTTCTTATCGAGTACCTTACCCTTCTTGCAAGCAGGAACGGTTGGGTCGAAGAGCACACCGACGATGATGTTACAGCCGTCTTGATAATAACCAACATACTCACCCGTCTTTGCCATCAGGTTATCGAAGTCAGCCTTTGTAGGCATCATGAACTTACCATTAGAAGCATAGTAAGCAAGGTCGCCATAGCATCTGTTCTGAATTACAGCCTGAAGATTACCCATATGATATGAATAATAACGTGAGTAGCTGTAGCTGTAGTTGTTTGCTGCTGCAATGCTACCCCAACGGAAATGGTCGAAAGCAGAGGTGTTGAAGGCACGTGGGAGGAAGTCTGGATAGAGATTGAATGGATCAGAATTGGTATAGAAGTAATCCCAAGCCTGCTTAGCAAGTCTGTAACCAGGAACCCAACCCTCTAAATTCGTGCAAGGCTCATACTGCAAGTTGTATTTTCCCCACTTTGTTCCGTCAATGTCAATGCATGGACTTGGACTTGGACATGGAGTTGTCGTAACATGAACAGTATACTCATAGTATTTTGCAGGCTGATAATTTAGTGGTTCGGTAACTGTTGCATAGAACTTCTTTCCATTAACAGTTTCGATAATGTAAGACGGAGTGAAGTTGGCATCTGGGAAAAGAGCAACATAGAAAGTCTCTAATGGAGTGTCAGCAGTTATCTTCAGCTCACCTTTAGGCTGCTCATAAGTCATCTTACCTATAGCAAGGTCGAAAGTAGCCTCATTGTAGACATTCTTGATTGTAAGTTGCTTCATATCTGTCACCGGCTGACCTTCATAAAGTACCTTAAGGCATAAAACAGAATACTGGCGTTCCAACTTGAAGTCAGCCCATATATCCTTACCAGCTTCCTTGATATTCTTCAACTTGCCCCAAGCATAATCGAAATATCTGAAATTCTCAACTGTTCCGTTCTGTCTACGTACAACAAGTTCGCCCTTATGATAGAGCGTATTCTCTGATAAGCCCAAATCAACTTTGCCCATGTTCTCTCTATAAACATGTCTAAATGGATAGAAAAGGGCTAATTCATCTCCTTCTTTCCAATGGATGTCACCCTTAAGATCAGATCTCTCACCATCACTGATAGCGGTTAACTGATCATATCCTTGAGGTTTTGTTACATTATAGGCAAAGAGACGGTCGCCAGCATTCCATGTAATTCCATTCGTTAGTGATACGTTTGTACGTGTCAAAGGAGCAGTCTCCTGTTTCACAACAAACGAACGAGTTGATGTACCTACAAGTTCAGAATGCTCGTCATTATTTTCAGACGAACAAGATGCGAGACCAAGAAATGCTACACTAAGCAATATAGAGTAAAGACTTTTAGTAATCATGTTTTTAAGTTTTTAGTAATTAATCAACAAATGCTTTTTATTCGCCGCCAGAACTGAAAAAGAATCCATTTGTTACTGAACTTGGAGCAGACTTAGTATGATTTTTTGTGTTATCACAATCATTACATCCGCCACCTCCTTTGTTTTCACCACCTTGATTACCACCACCTTGATTACCGCCACCAGAAGTGAAACCACCATTTCCTGCACTACCGGTTCCTGCTAACAAGTAACCTTCACTCTCAACTTTTGTACACGCTGTGTACGGTTTCAAATAATTCTTCATATACATTTTTGTTTTTTGGTTATTTCAATTTTAATTTTTATGAATAATAGGTTTTATATATATACATTTTTTCGAGTCAAGTTCTATCTGAAGATGTAACAAGATATAGCAAGTTAACTTACGAAAATCTCTCCTTATATATAAGAGGTATTATACGCAAAATCCAGATATACTAAACGCATTTTTTTAAGTGTAACATAAAGTTTGACGAAGCAAAGATATACAAAAAACGTATACACAATTAGATTTCTATTGATAAAAATAACTAATAAAGATTTACGAATCTGACATTCTTAAATTACGTAAAATTCGGTGTTAAATAGACTTTTAAAAGCAAAAATTCTAACTAAAAAACACAACCAAAATACAACATAAGTTAAGCGAGGAAACAAGGCTTAACCCCTTTAAGCATAAGAAGTTGGTTTGTAAAGTGTAAAAAATATACTTTTCGGGTGCTACTTAGGGTAAGAAGCTGGTTTAAAAAGAGATATAAAAGGCTTACCTTTTCTCTCATCAAGATAGTAGTAAAGTGCTACGACTTTCCTATGTAATAAATATGCAGGTTATGAGGATGGGATTAACTTAAATTCTTTTATCTTAAAATGTCAATATCAGAATTGACTTAATCAGTAAAAGGGTGGGTGAGTAGCTACGAAACCATGTTAAAAAGCATATAACTTGCAAGCTTTTTTATACGAAAGCTTAAAAACTTCTTTATATCTTAATATGCAAACTTATGCATATTTCACAACTTAAGAATCAGATTCCCCAATTAATCGAACGGAGTTCTTATCCGTATATCAGTGTTTATAAATACGACCACGCCGCACATATATACATATTACGGAGCTATATGAGACGATATAAAACAAAAACTTGCCAACGAATCGCACTTCACTGAGTTGTCCGAAGACAGCTCAACGCTGTACGAGCGTTGGCAAGATTATATCTACTTAACCTGCAACTTTAAGAAGGAAAGTTTCTTAAAGAGAGGAATGAGAATGCAAGTTACTCAAAAGTACCTATGTAATATCCATCATTACTTGATGTAGGGCTTACAATGACCTGACTCTTGCTAAATTCCAACGAGTATGCCCAGGTTTCGTCAACTGGAGAAGCACTTGATGACCAATAAAATCCTCTCTCTCCAATTTTTGACAAATAACCGTCACTATATTTACCCAAAGCAGGTAAAAAGAAGTATCTACTTGCAAAATAACCTACAGGAGCACCTTGAATAGGAGTCACTTCAAATCTTGCATAATTATCGCGCATATCCAGATAGCTTGGACCTTGATCAGAATTGAACGATGTTATCAAGTTGATATATGCTTTATTGCGGAGCCATATACCACCCTTATATAAGTGTCCCATTGCTGTCCACAGTTTATCATCATCCCAACGTGGATCACCATTCTTTACATACCATCCCAGCTCATTAGCATTAGGCAAATTCTTACAAGAAGAGTTCATAGCATCCTCACGGCCGAATCCTCCAGTCCTATGAAAGTAGCTACTACCAGAAACTGGGTAATTTGGATTGCTTTTGTTTGCAAGCACAGGCTGCCAAGGGTTAGCTGAGTTCCACTCATGGCCATTCCAGTAATTCTTCTGTGCATCCCACATGTAATACTTACTACCGTCATAATCCGTTACATTGATATCGGCAGTCATATCATAGTAGTCGTTCTTCTCATATTTGAACGAATCATACGTCTTAGTAATCGCACCCTCAACGTTTGTTACATAGTCCTTGATCCAATAACGAACAGTCAAGGCGTGTGTACCTGGACGAATAACAACATAGGCACCATTGGTTTTTACATCTGCTGTGCTGGTATTCAAAGAGAAACCATTTGCATAAGAGCCGCTACCCTTTGTTGTCATTGTAATAGTCTTACCGCTACCAGTACCCGTCAATTCGCCCGTTGTGGTATCAAGCGTGTAGGTATCTGTGATATCATTATCTGATTCTACTTCTATCTTTGTAAGGTAACAGTTCTTTACAGCTGTGTTGTTTGTAAAAGGCTGGAATACGAGGATAGCAGCCTGGTGATCGAGACGGAAATTAAACACACCGCCATTACGTGTTGCATCTGCAGTTCCACAATCACCTGCCTCACCAATATGTGTGGTGCTATTAGGCTGTGCCTGACTCTGTGTGCCAGAGATTGTTACGTTGTTGTTAAGACCATTCTTACCAGGGTAATATACCTTATAAGTTGTGCTGTTAGTGTATTTACCAGGAACCATAAACTTAAAGCTGGCAGTCTTCTCTGTTGGAGCATTGCGACTCTTCTGCCATGTTCCATTGTCGTCCTTTACATAGATATGATCACCAGCCTCCCAGAAGAAAGCACCGTTGTCATAGTTGAGTGATGTACGTGTTGCAGCAGCACCTGTCACGAATGAAGTAAGGTTGCTATTCTTTTCAGTGTTTGTTTCTACAGTGCTTTGTGCTACATCTTCATTAGAGCAAGACGCAAACACCATTACAATGCCACACAATGCTATTAATGATAGCAGGCGCACCTTAAAAGTCTGTTTTCTCATTATTAATATAGTCTTTTTTGCTTATTACTTATTTAATTAAAACTCTCTTTTGATTAATCTTCCCACAATGAAGTATGTTCATTACTTGACGAAGCCTCATCACCAACCTCAAGCCACTCAAGTGCTTGTTTTGCATTATTAGCATTAGGACCTTTCTTGTGATTACCCGGTCTATGCTGACCAGGAAATGAATTCTCTGCAAGTAAAGTTTCGTTATTGATAACAATTACTTCTGTATAGGGTGCTTGATAACCTATCTTAATCTTATTCTGTTTCATAACTTATGGTATAAAATGCTATTTATTTACTTATTTTATTATCCTTATTCTTAATTTGTAGGACGTAAAAATGTTTACACTCACTCTTTAAAAGTGGGAGTATATGGGTGATATTGAACTGGTTTTTAATCCTTATTCTGTTATCCTAATTGAAGAACTTTATGCAGTTTCACACTGCTCTTTTTACCTTATTATCTAATATCAAGGCTTTGTTCGTTCTTAATTATATTTATCCCCAAACTTACATCCTTTTAGTAATCAATTTTAATTTTATTGGTTGCAAAATTACTGAAATAATTTCAATCTCGCAAGATTTTAATTAAAACAGCCCTCACTTTTTTTATTTTTTCACTTGCTTTCTTTATGACTAACAAGCTCTTATAAGTAGTGAGAATACGAAGTTATGAGGCTAAAAAGGGTCTGAAGTTAAGGGCATTGATTAGAAATAGAATAAAGACTTATACACTTGTAGGGTATGAGTATCCTTAATGAGGCGACCTTACAATGCGGGATAAACTACAAGTTAAAAGCAAATATATACTATGTCTATCCTTTTTCTACAAGCAAATGATTCTTATGCTCATTGATATTTGTAAACTATTTTTGTGCAACTCAAAACCAATACATGCTCTTTAAGCTTCTTAAAGACGCCTAATTGACTTGCAAAAGATGCCCTTTAAGACCCTTACTAACGCCCTTTTGAAGTCCAATTAAGCACCTTTTATGTTGCAAACTTATAACTGACTGATTTTCTGTTGATTGCAGACTTGCTTTTTATCTGTGTTTTTATCCTTATCTATAGCTGTTTTATTCGAGATTATGTAATGATTTTTCAATCGTTATCTACGCGAATTTTTACCGACTACGAATTACGCGAATGACACGAATTATATCGTAATAAGCATTAGCGTAATTAGCGAAATTCGTAGTTAGTAAAGGTACATATCATAAAGTTCAATGTTCAATGTTCAAAGTTCAAAGTTAAGTTCTACTTGTTTCTTTGTCGTTTGAAATAAAAATCGTAACTTTGCAGCCAAATTATTATATAATAAGGTATTAGAAAAAGATGATTACACTTTCAAACCTTGCTATCCAATTTGGCAAGAGAGTTCTATACAAGGACGTTAACTTAAAGTTTACACCAGGTAATATTTACGGAGTCATTGGTGCCAATGGTGCTGGTAAATCAACCTTGCTTCGTGCCATTTCTGGCGACTTAGAGCCAAACAAGGGAACAGTAGAGTTAGGACCAGGTGAGCGTCTGTCGGTATTGGAACAGGACCACTTCAAATATGATGAGTATAAGGTAATGGACACAGTCCTCATGGGACATGATGCACTTTGGCAGAACATGAAAGAGCGTGAGGAACTTTATGCTAAGCCAGAGATGACTGAGGAGGATGGTAATCGTGCTGCCGACTTAGAGTTGAAGTTTGCTGAGATGAATGGATGGGAGGCTGAAAGCAATGCTGCACAGTTGCTCCAGAACCTTGGCGTTAAGGAGGAATTGCATGAGAAGCAGATGTCACAACTCTCAAATACTGAGAAGGTACGTGTGATGTTGGCTAAGGCTCTCTTTGGTAAGCCAGAGAACTTGTTGCTCGATGAGCCTACCAACGACCTCGACCTTGAGACCGTTGAATGGTTAGAGGATTATCTCGGTGAGATTGATGAACATCAGACTGTATTGGTTGTATCGCACGACCGTCACTTCCTCGATTCTGTCAGCACACAGACAATCGATATCGACTTCGGTAAGGTAACCGTCTTTGCTGGTAACTACTCGTTCTGGTATGAGAGTTCACAGTTGGCTTTACGTCAGGCTCAGAACCAGAAGATGAAGGCTGAGGAGAAGAAGAAGCAGTTGGAGGAATTCATCCGCCGATTCTCTGCCAATGTTGCTAAGAGTAAGCAGACAACATCACGTAAGAAGATGTTGGAGCGTCTGAACGTAGAGGAGATTCGTCCATCAAGCCGTAAATATCCGGGTATTATCTTCTCTATGGAGCGCGAACCAGGTAACCAGATTCTTGAGGTTGAGAACTTGAAGGCTGTTGATGAGGACGGAACAGTACTCTTCGATAATGTGAACTTCAATATTGAGAAGGGACAGAAGGTAGTCTTTCTCTCTCGCAACTCAAAGGCTATGACTGCGCTCTTCGAGATTATCAATGGTAATCGAGAGCCTGATGCTGGTACATATAATTGGGGTGTGACAATCACTACGGCTTATCTCCCATTGGATAATACCGAGTTCTTCGATTGCGATTTGAACCTCGTTGACTGGTTGTCACAGTTCGGTCCAGGTAACGAAGTGGCTATGAAGGGCTTCTTGGGTCGTATGTTGTTCAAGCAGGAAGAGGTTGAGAAGAAGGTGAACGTACTCTCTGGAGGTGAGAAGATGCGTTGTATGATTGCACGTATGCAGCTTCAGAATGCCAACTGCTTGATTCTTGATACGCCAACTAACCACCTTGACTTGGAGAGTATTCAGGCGTTTAATAACAACCTGATTGGCTTCAAGGGTAATATCCTCTTCAGTTCACACGACCATGAGTTTATTAACACCGTTGCTGATCGTATCATTGAGTTGACTCCAAAGGGTACCATCGACAAGCTGATGAGCTACGATGACTATATCCACGACGAGCAGATTAAGGAGCAAAAAGCAGGAATGTACTAAGATTGTCAAAACATGGCATACTATTTGCAAGGGTATGCCATGACAAATAGTGCAATAAAATTATGAGTAAGAAAGAGAAAAATATAAAGATTGAAGGCGAAGAGCTGGAGTTGAATAACGAAGAAACAACCCAGAACTACGCTGAAGCACAGGCGGAAGATGCTAACGGAGAGGAGACTCCTGCAGAGGAAGAACTTGACCCATTGGTAGCTGCACAGAACGATGCTGAGCAGTGGAAAGACAAGTATATCCGTTTGGTTGCCGAATTTGAGAACTACAAGAAACGTACACTGAAGGAGAAGTCAGAACTGATTCTCAACGGAAGTGAGAAGACTGTAGCTGCTATTCTGCCTATCCTTGACGACTTTGAGCGTGCTACTGCCGATAAGACAGAGGACCCACAGGCAATTAAAGAAGGTTATGAACTTATCTATAAGAAGTTTTTGAAGGCCTTGGAGACACTCGGTGTTAACAAGATTGAGACCGATAATGCTGACTTCGATGTCGATTACCATGAGGCTATCGCTATGGTTCCTGGTATGGGCGATGACAAGAAGGGCAAGGTTATCGATTGTGTACAGACTGGTTATACGCTCAATGACAAGGTTATCCGTCACGCAAAGGTTGCTGTCGGACAATAATTTCATAAGGAAGAATGGCAAAAAGAGATTACTATGAGGTGTTAGGTGTCAGCAAGAATGCCTCTGAAGACGAAATAAAGAAAGCATACAGAAAACTTGCGATTAAGTATCATCCTGACCGTAATCCGGATGACCCTGAGGCTGAAGCAAAGTTTAAAGAGGCTGCTGAGGCTTATGATGTACTGCACGATCCACAGAAACGCCAACAGTATGACCAGTTTGGTTTCGATGCTCCTGGCGGTGGCTTTGGTGGTGGTGGTCCCTTCGGTGGAGGCGGTGGTTTCTCTATGGACGATATCTTCTCTATGTTTGGCGATGTGTTCGGCGGACATGGCGGAGGATTTGGCGGCTTCGGAGGTGGCGGTCATCAAGCCCCTAAGTACCGTGGCTCTGACCTTCGTTTAAAGGTTCGTCTGTCGTTACAAGAGGTTGCTACGGGCGTTACCAAGAAGTTTAAGGTGCGTAAAGACATTCCTTGCGAACACTGCCACGGCACTGGTGCTGAGGAGGGTAGCGGAACAGAGACTTGCCAGAACTGTCATGGTTCGGGTGTTGAAATCCGTACACAGCAGAGTATCTTTGGTATGATGCAGACCCAGACAACCTGTCACGTATGTAATGGTGAGGGAACTATCATTAAGAACAAGTGTACTCACTGTCATGGTGAAGGCGTTGTAAAGGGCGAGGAAGTCGTTGAAATCAACATACCAGCGGGTGTTGCTGAAGGTATGGTGGTCAATGTTCCGGGTAAGGGTAATGCTGGTAGACACAATGGTGTGGCTGGTAATATCCAAGTATATATCGAGGAGGAACCTAACGACACCTTCATTCGTGACGGACAGAACGTCATCTATAATCTCTTGCTCGATTTCCCAACAGCTGCCTTAGGAGGTCAGGTGGATATCCCAACCATTGATGGCAGCAATGTAAAGATTAAGATTGAACCAGGAACACAGCCAGGTAAGACGCTCCGCCTACGTGGTAAGGGTCTTCCAGCCGTACAAGGTTATGGCAGCGGTACTGGCGATTTAGTGGTTCACATCAGTATTTACGTTCCAAAGGAGTTGAATAAAGAGGAGAAGAAAATCATCGAAGACTTACGCCAAAGCGAAAACTTCCGTGGTGATAACAGCACTAAACGCTCTATCTTCGAGAACTTTAAGAAACTGTTTAGTTGAGCAAGTTGACGAGTGAACAAGTTTACGAGTAAACAAGTTATATGAGTTGACAAGTGAACGAGTTGACAAGTGAACAAGTTTAACGAGTTGACAAGTGAACAAGTTTTTATTAAGCAATGAGTTTACAAACAAAATTGAGATAATGATTATATGCCCCATTAGACTTCTTTGGCTAATGGGGCTAAATCGTTTCCTTACATTTCATCAACACCCAACCCCCACCACCTAACACCTACCCCCCCATGACCTACCAAGAAACCGTAGAATATCTATTCAACAGCACACCCGTCTTCGAACACGTCGGGGCATCTGCTTATAAAGAAGGACTTGAGACAACAAAGGCTTTGGACGAGCACTTTGGTCATCCACACACCCACTTCCTTTCCATTCATGTTGCAGGAACCAACGGAAAAGGTTCATGCTCCCACACGTTGGCAGCTATCCTCCAAGCTGAAGGATATAAGGTCGGACTCTATACCAGTCCTCACCTCGTTGACTTCCGCGAACGTATCAGAGTCAATGGAAAAATGATATCTGAACAGGAGGTTATCGACTTTGTTGAACAGGAACGCAACTTCTTTGAGCCACTCCACCCTTCTTTCTTTGAACTCACAACAGCCTTAGCTTTCAAGCACTTTGCTGAGCAGAAGGTTGATATTGCTATCATTGAAGTGGGCTTAGGTGGTAGACTCGATTGCACAAATATCATCACTCCTATCTTATCGATTATCACCAATATATCACTCGATCACACCCAGTTCCTCGGCAATACGCTCGGAGCTATCGCAGCAGAGAAGGCTGGTATTATCAAACATCGTGTACCCGTCGTTATTGGTGAGTCTGTCCCTGAAACGCAGATTGTTTTCAAGGCAAAAGCACAGAAAGAGGATGCACTCATTGTCTTTGCTGAAGACATCCCTGCAATACTTTCTTCTCGCCCTAACCCCGATGGTGGTATCGCTTATCAGACTCGTTTTTTTGGCGATATTGTGGGCGAATTAGGTGGTAGCTATCAAGAGAAGAATGCCAACACGGTCTTAACAGCCGTCATGCAACTGTATAATAAAGGTGTCATCAAGAACGCAGAGAGTATTGCTAAAGGCTTTGCCAATGTTTGCGAACTGACGGGTTTAATGGGTAGATGGCAGAAACTACAGGCTAATCCGTTGGTCATTTGCGATACAGGACACAACGTTGGTGGATGGACTTACCTCTCCCAACAAATCAAACGTCAACAATGTAAGCAGAAGCGCATTGTCTTTGGTATGGTGGATGATAAAGACCTTCACGCTGTCATGTCCATGCTCCCTGATGATGCCATTTACTATTGGACACAACCAAGTACACATCGTGCCTTCCCTGCAGAGAAGGTTGCCGCAACAGCCGACGAATACGACCTACACGGAATGGTCTTCCCAACCGTCCTTGATGCCTACCAAGCCGCCCTTCATGATGCCGCCCAATCCGACTTCATCTTCGTTGGTGGCTCCAGCTACGTGGTTGCCGACTTACTGACAAGCCTACAAAAGAAGTAGCAAAAGTCCCTTCTCCATTACCCCCCCTATCACTACATAAAGTTTAATTTTCGTTTCCTGTCACTTTTAACACTTTACCTTAGATGCTTATAATCAACGCATTATAAGTATACAAGAAGTGACAGAAGTGACAGCAAAGTTGATTTTCATAATATCACGACCTCTCATTAGATGTTGGCAGTACTATGTCTTGTGAAATTTTAATTCCTCTTTCATTGCGAATTGCTTTCCATAACTTTGCAAAAGTTACCGACTAAAATATGTTAACGCACAACATTTAATTTACCTCCAAACAGTCAAAAAAGTAGGGGGTATTGTTGCAAAAGACAGATAATTTCCATAACTTTGCAAAAGTTACCGACTAAAATATGTTAATATGACCATTCAAGAACAGATAAAACAACGGATAGACGAAGCTGAACCAGGAACGGTTTTCTTTGTCAATGACTTTGCTGAGTTTGATAATGAATATGTCAGTAAGTTATTATCGACGATGAAAGGTTTTGGTGTTCTTGAACGCCTCGCAAAAGGCATATACTATAAGCCGATAGTAACTAACTATGGCAATGTATATCCTTCGGCAGAGAAGATTGTAAAACTGATCGCAGAACATGAAAATGCGGAGATTCTACCAACAGGAGAATATGCTTTGAACGCCCTTGGTTTGTCAACACAGGTTCCGATGAAGGCAATCTATCTAACAACAGGATCGCCGAGGACTATAACTATAGGGAACAAGAAAATAAGACTGAAGCACAGAACTCCCAGCACATATTCGTATCACAGCAAGTTAATGCCATTACTTGTTTTAGCACTCAAGGCAAAGGGGCAATCAAACATAACTTCTGCTGATACAAATAGAATTGAGAAGTTAATCTCTGACTCAACCGAAAAGCAACAGATAAAAACGGATTTGGCAACAGCGCCAGTCTGGGTTCGCAAGTATATAAAACCAATAATAGAAAAGTATGAGCATTTGGCAAGATAAGACAATCGAAGAGCGTATCGCAATCGTACAGAATACAGCATTGAGAACAAATATAGAGGACTTGGCTATAGAGAAGGACTGGTGGGTAACGATTACCCTCAAAGCACTTTTCTCTACGTCATTTTCGGAGTTCCTGCTTTTCAAAGGCGGAACAAGTCTTTCTAAAGGTAAATGGGAGAACATTGATTTAAGAAGGTTCAGTGAGGATATAGACATATCTCTTAGCAGAAGTTGGTTTACTGAAACGGAAGAAAAACAGAAGCTATATCCTTTTGCCAAGTGCGAGAATAATAATCAACTGAAAAGCTTGCGGAAGGCATCGAGGGAGGTTATTTTCGAGCGACTTTCTCCTGAGTTAAATGAGCAACTTGCAAAATTGGGAGCTAAAGATTTCTACGTCGAGAATGTAAAGAGTATCATACAAGACGGTGTTGAGATTCCTATTGATACAGACCGTGACCCAGTAGTGCTGAATGTTGTCTATCCCAGCATCTTAGATGAAACAAATGAATACATTCAGCCAAAGGTCAAAATCGAAATCAGCTGTATGTCTATGGATGAACCTTTTGAAAACCGAGCATTAACTTCACTGATTTATGATACTTTTAACGAAGTGGATAATGCTACCCAATGCTTTGTTCCTACGGTACTTCCTATCCGGACTTTTTTGGAAAAGGCATTATTGCTTAATGAGGAATATCAGAAGAAGTCGCCCAGAAGCGAAAGAATGAGCCGTCACCTTTATGACTTGGAGAGATTGATGGACACCTATTCAGAAACAGCTATCAACGACTCAGAACTTTATAAAAGTATCATAGAGCATCGCAAGAAATTCTATCATATCAGTTCTGTGGATTATGACTCTGATAAGCGAGAGAATATTAAGATCTGGCCTACTGGAGAGATAGAAAATTTGTTCCGAGATGATTACAAAGCAATGATAGAATCATTCATTTATAACGAGAATCCATTGACTTTTGACCAACTGCGGGAAAGAATTCTATTGTTAGAGGATAAATTTCGAGAAAACACATAGTACCGAAACAAGATTATTTGGTTCAATGAAGGTGGAATTAGGTGGAGGCTACCTGGTGGTACTTATGAGATGCCATCTCTCAACAATAACTATCTTGAAAAAAGAAGCAAAATGCTGCATAAACTTTTTATAGAAAAACATTTTATAACAAATTTTGTTTATCTTTGCATTTGAACTTCCATAAATCAAAAATATTACTTATATAAAAGTACTAATATGAAACAAATTTACATCTTATTAATAGCCCTACTCATGGGCTTATCAGCTAATGCCGAGACGTCTGGCAGTTGTGGACCTAATCTAATATGGACCCTTACTGGTAAAGGTGTTTTGACCATTTCAGGAAAAGGGAAAATGTATGATTATTCAAACAACAACAGAGCACCATGGGAGGGTTATGGGAAAGTTAAAAGAATTAAAATAGGTGATGGTGTTACAACAATTGGCGACTATGCTTTCTACGATTGTGGAATGCCAACTTCTGTAACCATTCCAAATGGTGTTACAAAAATTGGCGACTATGCTTTCTACAATTGTACATCTCTTGCCTCTGTAACCATTCCAAATAGTGTTACAACAATTGGCGATTATGCTTTCTCACATTGTATCCCTCTAACCTCTATAACCATTCCAAATAGTGTTACAAAAATTGGTAAGTATACTTTCGACTATTGTAGCAATCTAACTTCTATAACCATTCCAAATAGTGTTACAGAAATTGGCGACTATGCTTTCACCTATTGTCTCGCGCTAACCTCTGTAACCATTCCAAATAGTGTTACAAAAATTGGTGAGTATACTTTCTACGAATGTAGCCATCTAACTTCTGTAACCATTCCAAATAGTGTTACAGAAATTGGCACAAGTGCTTTCGAAGATTGTAGATCTCTAACCTCTGTAACCATTCCAAATAGTGTTACAGAAATTGAAGAGGAGACTTTCAAAAATTGCTACAACCTACAAAAAGTAAATATCGGAAATAGTGTTAAGACTATAGGAGTATCAGCATTTGAGAACTGTACCAATATAACACAGATTTCGAGTGAGGCAGTTGTACCACCAACCTGTGAATCAAATGCTTTTTTCCGCATTTATAAATCTGAATGTAAACTTATTGTTCCTAAGAATAGTCTTGACGCATATAAACAAGCACCTCAATGGAAAGATTTCTTATTAATTGAGGAGAGTACTACTGGCATTACAAACACTGTTTATAATAACTCAGGACTTGCTGATGTCTATACAATAGATGGAACAAAACGGCTAAGCAAAGCAAGCACTGACGAAATTAATGCTTTGCCTAAGGGTGTTTATATTGTCAATGGTAAAAAGATAATCATCAAATAATGAACACAATGGTTTTCCTAAGCCACACTATATATTTTTACTTGTTGTATGTTCGTCTGACAAAGAAATAAGAATAGGAACAGAAACTTACAAGGAAAACTGTGATGGCTTATACAGAAAACCTTATTACTATAGAGCAGCAAGTGAGCAATCATTTGCTGCTTTTTCATTTACTTTCTAACAAATATCAGGTTCTTCCGAAATATGGAGTGATAAACTAAAATTTTTGTTTATCTTTGTATTTGATTTTCCGTAAATCAAAAAAGTATTATTTATATAAAAGTACTAATATGAAACAAATTTACATCTTGTTAATAGCCCTACTCATGGGCTTATCAGCTAATGCAGAAGAGTCTGGTACTTGTGGACCTAATCTAAAATGGCACCTTACTAATGATGGAGTTTTGACCATTACAGGAAAAGGGAAAATGTATGATTATTCAGTTCCATACAATAGTGCACCATGGAGATACTTTGGTGTTAAACGAATTATAGTAGGTGATAGTGTTACGAGAATTGGAGAGTATGCTTTTAGCGATTGCAGTTCTCTAACCTCTATAACCATTCCCAATAGTGTTACGACAATTAAGGAATATGCTTTCAGCAATTGTAGTTCTCTAACTTCTGTAACCATTCCCAATAGTGTTACAACAATTGGCGACAATGCTTTCAACGGTTGTAGCTCTCTAACTTCTGTAAACATTCCCAATAGTGTTACGACAATAGGAGGTTGGGCTTTCAGCGATTGTAGCTCTATAACTTCTGTAACCATTCCAAATAGTGTTACGACAATTAGAGAGTATACTTTCGACAATTGTAGCTCTCTAACTTCTGTAACCATTCCCAATAGTGTTACGACAATAGGAGGTTGGGCTTTCAGCGGTTGTGGCTCTCTAACTTCTGTAACCATTCCCAATAGTGTTACGACAATAGGAGGTTGGGCTTTCAGCGGTTGTGGCTCTCTAACTTCTGTAACCATTCCCAATAGTGTTACGACAATAGGAGGTTGGGCTTTCAGCATTTGTAGCTCTCTACCCTCTGTAACCATTCCAAATAGTGTTACTACAATTGGCGACAATGCTTTCATGGGTTGCAGTTCTCTAACTTCTGTAACCATTCCCAATAGTGTTACGAGAATAGGTAGCGAAGCTTTTAGCGATTGCACCAACCTGCAAAAAGTAAATATCGGAAATAGTGTTAAGACTATAGGAGAATTCGCATTTAACAAATGTACCAATATAACACAGATTTCAAGTGAGGCAGTCGTACCTCCAACCTGTGAATCAGGTGTTTTTTTCTACGTAAATACATCTAAATGTAAACTTATTGTTCCTAAGAATAGTCTTGACGCATATAAACAAGCATACCAATGGGAAGATTTTTCCTTAATAGAGGGTAGTACTACTGGTATTACAAACACTGTTAATAATAAAGCAGGACTTGTCGATGTCTATACAATAGATGGAGCAAAACGGCTAAGTAAAGCAAGCACTGACGAAATTAATGCTTTGCCTAAGGGTGTTTATATTGTCAATGGCAAAAAGATAATCATTAAATAACAGACACATCGGTTTTCCTAAGCCACACCATATATTTTTACTTGTTGTATGTTCATCTGACAAAGAAATAAGAATAGGAACAGAAACTTACAAGGAAAACTGTGATGGGTTATACAGAAAGCCTTATTACTATAGAGCAGCAAGTGAGCAATCATTTGCTGCTTTTTCATTTACTTTCTTGCAAATATCAATGCAAAGAGTTATATTTGCAAAAGAAAGGGAGAGTAATATAACGTGAGTTAAAGCATAAGAGGAGTTTAAGTAAAGTACAATTATGATTTAGATTAGAGTATAGATAATGGTTAAGTTAAAGTATAAAGTAGGAATATGAATGTAGCAATGATAATAATATTTGCCTTGATTCTTTTCATTTATGAAGATGCTTTCGGACCATTAAAGAAAGGTAATACGCAATATTATGTTTCTTCTGGTATCGGTAATTGGGGAGGTAAATTCCGTATCGGGACAAGAACAGAATAAGTAGTGGCAGATATTGAATAACATTAAATTTGATTATGAAAACAAAGACGGTTTTACACAGAATTCCCTTGTATGTGTTGGTGGGTTTAGTGCTATTTATGTTGGATAGCTGCTTCCCCAGCTTTAATTCTTCTGGGGAAGTCATGGCTTATCTTGAGAAAAATTATCCAGGGCAGCGTATTGTACTTTCTGATAAGTATGAAACAAATCGTGGCTTGTCAAAGGATATAAGAATTTGGACATTCACGTTGTCAGACTATCCTAAAGATACCTTTCATGTGGCAAGTTATATCAGCAGTTATCCGTTTCCGATGATGAAAAACCAACATGGGATCGAAGATGACTTTGAGAAAGTAGTTATCCTGCGTCGGGCAAAAGAGTTTGAACACGGGCCTATGAAGAAATTCGATGCACTCACGCGACGTCTCTGGGCCCACTTTTCCGAGTTAGATTTCTCTCTAAAACCAGCTAAGTTAGAGCTGAGAACGGTTGATGATATCTGGCGTGCAAAGCATCTGATAGATGCTTTCGACCAGTTCCTTGGTGATGAGAGACTGACTGAGGAGGTTCAATATTATCTTCGCATGTATATGCAAGGACCGTGTTATGATCTGAATCATGGTGGGAGTGTAGCGCCTTCGGATGATATAGTCATTGATAAATCTGGTAAGAAGAAGGGTTGCTATATTGAGCGTCGATTCTGTTTTGGCGTTAATCGACAGGAGTTATGTCAGCAGTTTTACAATGATGTGATGAGGTTTCATCAGTTAATGGACAGCTATGGTAATGGTGTTAATAAAGGGACATATCAGGCATGGGCTGAGAACCAACTGAGACTCGTTAAGCCGTTGTTAGATCTCCCATCTGAGGAAAAACGTGATTCACTTCTTAAATTGTTAGGAGTTCGGGATGACTATACAGGCAGTATATTTATCGATACAGGAATGAAACCTTATATGCTTGTAACCTTATCGGAAAAGGAAGAGGGTTCTGGGGCTTACAATCTCTTCTTCACTTATCCACAATTGCATGCATTCTGCTTACGTAGCGGATTACAGGTACAAGGCGCTGGCGATCATTTTAGAGTGAAAGGAGTAGATGGAAGACATTACGAGTTTTCGTCTCAGTTCTATAAAGAGAAGAAAGGCGCCATAGGTTTTGATGAAGATGTCTGCTATTTTCTACGAAATGGTCGTAAGGTTTTGGTTAAAGGCTTTTATACTCCATATGAATGTATTAGTGATGTCCTTGTACGCCAGATAACTGGACGGGATGTAAAAAAAATGGTTTTGAGTGGACAGATATCTTTAAATGGGCAGACCTTTGGAAGAGGTCCTAACTAACGTGAGTCTGACGAGTTATAAATGTCTATTAATTTGGTGATTAGCAATTTAATATACAAATAGTTACAAACAAAGATCGCTATGAATGTCGAGGACAAAATTACAGAAATATTTTATCTTTGACATGCACTACAAATATGCTATTTGAAAGCCTGAATCAGTGGCATCAATACCTTTTCTTGCAGCTCTTTTCTATCAATAGTGGGGTACATCTCATCTCCTTTGATTTGAAATGAAGGTGTAAGACAAATAATGTAGACTCTGCCGTTTATAAAATATGGAACAGCATACAAGGGAGCCGCACATTCTTCTATCATGAAATACTCCTTGTTGATGACAGGAAAACTCCACCCCGCCTCTGCAGACTCCAAGGCAACGATTGCCACTACTTCTTTCTGTAGACTGTCTTTAAGCAGCCATACATCTTTTGTTGTAATCGAAAAAGGATGCTTAAGCCACTTGGCATCCAAGCTTTTCACCACTGCTTTGATAAGCCATGTATTTGCTTTGTCTTTGTGTAAACCAGTAAAAGCCTTACCTGTCCATCGAAGTTTATAAGTGTTTTCTACAGATATAATGCTGTAAGTTGGTGTAGACTTCTGTCCTTTGACGTTTTGTTGTAATTGTTTATTCTTATTTTGTTGTGTATTATCTTTTGCCGCCGATGATACTGTCTGCGCAGTACAATTACAAAGTATGCAAACCAGACCTACGAAATATAATGCTAATCTCTTCATGCTACTGTTATATTTTAAACCTAAACTGATTTGACATTAGAGTAATAGTTGGCTTTGGAACTGCCTCAATCTCTATATATAACTTTCCCGCCTTTATCCATCTGTGAATAAATTAAGCGTAAAGATAGTTTTTCCACCTTATACAACATATTTTTGTGCATTAATTATTCTTAATTATTAGTTTTCTTGAAGTTCTGAGAAAGAATGCTGAAAGTGATACTCCTTTATACACTAAAGGCACCTACGTTAGTCGATAATATTCCGCCTCTCTAAATTCTTACAGTACACATCGCACATATACTCATAGAAAAAGATCTATAGCTGCCATACTTCCACAACTTCTGTGAGAAGATGAACACAATTATGATTAATGCCAAAGATTAATGTTCAAACCTCAAAAATCAAAGTTATTCAACATCAAAATTCCTTACAAATTTTCGAACAAAAGGTTTAAAATAAAGGATGAAAGCACGTGTAAAAAGCGGATTAGTAACTAACAGTTAATCAGACTGTTATAAAATAGTAAGGTGAAAGGTGCTTAGTTGTACTTCAGAAGGGCGTTAGTAAGGGTCTTAAAGGGCACCTTTTGCAAGCCAAAAGGGCGTTAATAGAAAGCCAATTAACGCCCTTTTCGTTTCGTATGTTTGAATAATCTTTACAAAGAAGAAAGGCTTTGGATGTTGAACCTTAAACTTTGTGGTTTGGATATTGACATTGCTTCTTATACTCAATGCAAAAGGCTGCATCAAAATAGATTGCTCTTACTTTGACACAGCCTTATTATCCTTTCACCTTTTTACCTTTAGTCGCTTCTAATACCTTGCAACCATTTCTTAATCTTTACTTTATAGCGTTGCCCTTCTCATCTCGTCTTGATAGTGAAGCGACTTTTACTTCAAAGTCTGCGGTTGTGTTGTTGTCATCCACGTATTTCTTACCATCCCACTTTCTTACCAGCGCAAGGCCAGAAGAGATGGGGTAATCGCTTTGTTTTAGGCTGGAGAAAGAGACGTCGGTAACGGCATTGTAGCCTCTGTCTAACTTGCTTGGACGCATCTGGAACATACGACGAGGACAGATGGTGATGCAGTCGATGACACACTCGAAGGGTATTTCGATGGCATAGAAGTCGCCGAAGGCACTACTGGTGACGGTGATATAATGCAGGTAACCCTTGCTATCCTTTGTTTCGGCATAGTTCTTCTTGAATTCCTCTGGTGTCCATGGCAGTTTTATCAAGGCTATACCGTTGCTCTCAGAGATGTGAGAGAATTCGTAAGCAGGACCAATATTGCCACTGGCATCGGTAGATGTGAGGATTGCATTCATGTCTGGAACGTTCGGATTGTTCTTCTGTCCGGGGTCGTAGTTGCTGTTTGTCCATTCGAAATCGGCTTTGCTCAAGTCTAAAAAGGCATTCAATCCGCCATACATACTCAGGTCCTCGCCCTCTAACTCAGCCTCAAATTTAGCCTTGTGGTCGATGGCATACTTTGCAACAATGATAGTCTGACCCGGCTTAACAGGGTAGTCATTGCCCTTACCGGGGAAGTAAGAGATACCCGATGCACCATAATAACGATTGACGAAATCGTCTTTCGGTGCGAACTGGATGGCTTTGCTCGGTTCAATGGCATTGACACACAACGCTAATCCGTCAAGATATTTCACCTCATCCGTAGGGTTAAAGATGGTGATATACTGATCGTCATTGTACATTTGGTTCAAATTCTTCATACCCCACGCACGTACATCACGATACCAATAATGCCCAACATAGAACACTTCCTTGATAATCAAGTGGTCTAACTTTGTCTTAGAAGTGGATTGCTTCACAGGCATTTCATTACGCGTACAGCTGTTCAGCCCTAAAAGCATAAGGCTAAAAAGCAGGTACGCAGTTATCTTCTTTTTCATCATTTGTTTTCTTCTATTTATGTTTATATCATTGTGAGCAGTGGGAGGGACTATTGCCACGAGAGGAATAGATTGTGAGTTACAGACGTATAGATACTTCCTTAGCGACGACACTGTCCTCTCCCTCTGTCCATGTTACAAGAACCAGTTACCGAAACCAGAGCCACCACCAATGCCGTGGGTCTGTACATTCTGCGAAGCTTCCAACGCATCTAATGATGACAAGCCTATTTCGTGACCTAAGTAGAAATAAAGTGGGTCGTTCGGGTCGATGGTTGTAGGGTCAGTATCAAAGCTACTGCAGAACACTTTGATAGGGATATTAAAGCGGAAAAGCTCCTTCCATTCTGAATCTGCCCCATACTCCTTTGGTTCGTCTGGGTTGTAAGCCTCCGAACAGATGAACGGACTACGGAAGACATAGGTTGAATGGCGATTAAGATACTCATCCTTCGGTATCAATGCCTTCTTTCCTTTCGGACATTTCATCACTCTTACAGAGAGATAGAACTTTGGCAAGAGGTAAGACGGACGTGTATAACGACCTGCCTCACCCGTTGCAGGGTCTGTACGGCGTGTAATCTCTAATGGCCACTCTTGATGTAACGCATCGTTTTCATCGGCATCAATGTCGAAATTGAAATGCCCCTTCAGTCCTACACGGTCTTGATCGTAGGGTGCAACTGCCCAGTCAGCATCCTCACGGGTCAACGGAGGGAGCAGACGTTGGTTGAACAACTCACGTGCTCCGTCAGCCATAGCGTTATGAATCCACGTATCACGATAGGTATATTCAAATATCTTCGGAGTCAGTTCGGCACGTTCCTTCCACGTCGTCTTATTCGCAAAGAGTGGAGAAGGCACCGGTGTCGTGTCGACAGTACCGCCCTTCTTCCAGTCACCAAACTTGTTCTTCTTTGGTTTCCACGTACCACGGCAGTCCATCACCTCGTAAGGATTACCCTTATCGTCGACCTCGCTCACCGTGAAGAATATCTGATATTCATCAGAGTGGTCGAGAATATCATCGTTCATCAGCTTACCTTCCTTATCGAAGAAGTAGAGGCAGAGTCCCCAACGCTTCAGTTTTCCACCGATGATACGGATGTAATCGGGTCCAGTCTTACCATCGCTCTGTTCAAGATACGTCACCGTACTCTGGCGTTGCACCTCAACCGTAGGCCATTTTGCCGTATTGTTGCGAATAATGACAAACTCCTCCTGCTTCCAAGGGGCGTTATGATAGACGAAGTTACCGTGCATCATACCGTCACCGTGGGAGTGTCCCTCCTTAAACATAGCCAAGCAGGTTGCCCAACCATTGAAAGCTCCGTCTGGGTCTGGGTTATTCACCTGCTCAGAGACCTTAACCTTCGACAGACTATCTACATAACGGTCTGCACCGCTACGTGCCAATCCCTTGCTTTCTAAGGGGTTTTCATTATAATCTACATGTACATTGCCAAACACAAAGTTGTCACATGAAGTGAAAACTGCGGCAACACATGATAATAAAAGAATGTTCTTGAATATCTTATTCATCTTCCCAATTCGTTTTTACATCAATACTACGTTATGTCTGTACTGTGTGAAGAAGTCTTGTGGCTGTGTCAGCATACGCCAGAGCTGTGCCTTGTTGGCAGCAGGATAGAATCGCTTAACATCCTCAAAACACTTGTCTTCACCGTCCTTGGTATTGGCTATCACACGAACAGACAGCGGATAGTCGATATCAAAGCTATCCCAACCCGGTTGTAACTGGTTGAAATCCCATAGGAAGCTATGCTCGCTATTGTTCGTATTGCAGTACTTCGCAGGCTTTTCCGACTCTCCCACGTGCTGCTGTCCTTTGTTAAGAATGTGGCAGATGCGCACCTGTAGCTGGAAAGCAATGTCTGATTTGTGGAACTGCATGATACCCTTAAAGCCCAATCGGTCCATGTCTGAGCCGACGTCTAAGCTGCGTTTCTGATGCAGTAAGCCCACAGTATGACCATAACGCTGGCGTGGTGCCTCTGTGTCTGGGTCGGTGAAGTCATCGTTATAGGCTTCTGTAAAAAGTTTTCCGAGTTCTTCTTCCACTGGATCCGTGTCACGATACTCGTAGGTAAAGACCTCTGGAGTAATCTTATTTAGTTCCATTGGATCAATAGTTTTGTAGAGATGATAGGTCTTTCCACCGAAGTTATAAGGCTGCAAAGCCTCTGGCTTTCCCGATACCTCAATCGACTTCCATGCCAACTCACTATCGAACGGCACTAAATTCTGTCCCAACGTGTAGCCATCAGGGACATAGATGTTAGAAGTTGAGAACTTTGTGGCAGCTTCCATTGCTCCACCTTTCTCCTTGAAGGTGTATCGGTCATAATAAGTAGGTAGTGAAGCCAACGAACGTGGGTATGCCATTTGCAATCCACGCACCTCCTGTCCGTGCCCTGCAGAGCTACTATCTGCCACTGCTTTATTCAAAGATGCGTTACCAATACCGAAGAAGTGCTGGTGAACAAGGAGTGTTGCGTTGTCTTCATCAGGAACGTTATAACCGTCTTTATCCTTCATGAAGGGATAACCAGAGAACTGATGGTTGATGAGCATACCGTTTTGATCGTAGTACTTCAGCTCCAATCCATAGTAGATATCGTCTGAAGCAATCACGTCAAAGCAGTCGCGCTCTGTCGTAATCGTCATCTGTCCGTCGTCATCTTTGGCAATATCAATCTCCTGCATGACTGGGATAGAGGTCGAGCCACTGACGAGATGATAGGTGTTATAGGCTTGAATAGAGTCGTTTCCGTCTGGTCCAACACCTATCATTCCTCCCTTATAGCCCATTCTCAAGATGGCATGAACCGCATAAATCTGCTCATGTCCCTTCACATCTCGCTCAATAGAGGAAGGAGGAGCTTGTATAATCTTCTTGAAGAAATCGTCAACTTGGTCGTTAGAGCAACTTCCGAAGAGAAGTCCCACTGCTGCCGTGGCAAGTATGAGGCGTATGTCTTTATATAGTTTCATATTCTTTTTCAGCTAATTAGAACTTAAACAATGTGCGTAAAGAGAAGTTTGATCCGCGCTCATGGGCGTAGTATCTGAAGCGGTCGGTGTACTCCTTATAGAGTGCGTTGAGGATGTTATCACCGACAATCATAAACTTCAACTCTCTATTCTGTGGTAACGCGATGCGGAACTCAGCCGTACCATTCAGTAGGAAATAGGCTGGAGGCGAGTCGGGTACGAGGTCTTTATCGGGATCAAAGCGGGTCTGCTTGGTCACGTAGATACCTGAGAGCGACAGCGACGAACGATACTTATGATTCTTCGTCAGTGGTAGGTCGTAGGTAGCTGATAGTCCGTAACGGTCTGATGGCATGAAAGGTAGCCAGTCGTTATGGGTCAGGTTGCGTGCAAACATCCATTCTCCCTTTCCGACAAAGGTCAGTCCTTGCAGTGGCTTCACGGTTGCTTCGATATCACCACCATAGAGTTTCACGTCGTCTTGGTCGTAGATAAACTTCGGATACTTACCACTTGGATGGTTGTGGAAGCGGTCCTTACCTGTTCCGATGTGGTCGTAGATATAGCTATTGATACGCTGGAAGAAGACACTTGGCTCTACAGAGAACCATGTGTTCCTATACTTCGTACCTAACACGAGTTTATAACCACGTTCGCTGGCAAGATTCTTGTTGCCTACTACCCAATAGGAACCGTCTTGCAAGCCAATGGCATAGAGCTCGTTGATATCTGGTGGACGCCATGACCAACCGATATTCGCACGTGCATCCCACTTGTCACTGAACTGATAGTGGGTGGCAAGACTCATGGTGAAGTTACTATAGAGTTTGAAGTCGTCGTAGTAGGTATAGTTGCTGAGGCTGCTATAGCCATTAACCGACAACACACGGAAGTCGTAACGCATACCGAGTGCGCACTGCAACCTGCCAAACTCTGCCTTATGAAGGAAATAACCACCCATCGAAAGGGCTGCAAAGTTAGGAACGAAAGCTGGCTGTTTCGTACCCGGATAGTTGAAGTTCGTTTGGTAAGTGTTTGAAAGACCAGCGTCAGTTGTCATCTTCCATAGTTTCCATTTCGCTTGCCAAAGTACGTCGAACTTATAGGTTTTCAGCATCAAGTCCTGCACTGGAATCCAACTCCATTGTGTCTTCTTTCGGTTTTCGAACTCTTGACGGAGATTCTCTTGGAAGGATAGCGTAAAATTGAGGTGATGGTTGGGATTAAGTTCCCATTTCAGTTCACCCTTCAACGTCACGTGTTGCGACTGCTGGAACGGCGGTTTGATTTCGTATGAGAAGGGTTTAACGGTCTCTGGATCAGGACGTCCGTATTCAAATCGCTTGATCAACTGTGATAGGTCGGATATCTTACTGGCGTAATAGATTCCGCTTCGCTGATAGTAGATACTTGAGAAGAGGGTTGCCGTGAGCTTCTTTCCTTGCCAACCGGCTAAGGCTGAAAAGCTGATGGTGTTATATCCCGTATTGTTCAGTACGTAGTCGGCTGTATGATAGTCGCCTCCTTTGGTGTACATTCCGTGTAGGCGCAGACCAAACTGCTTATAACCCGTCTCGATAGTACCCGATCCACTGAAGCCACGTGCATTGGTATCGTAACCCATGTTGACGTTTCCATTCACCTTAATCTTCTTGTTTTCGTAGGGTAGGGGCGCATCATTCAAGAGTACCACACCACCCATTGCACCGAAGCCATAGCGAATACACTCGGCACCTTTCACCACTTCTACCATGCTCGAACCTGTATAGTCGAGTTCTGGTGCGTGGTCGGCACCCCAACTCTGGCTTTCTAATCGTACTCCATTGTTCATCAAGAGAATACGACTACTGTGCATACCTTGAATAACAGGCTTTGCAATTGTGTTTCCAGTACTGATAGAACTAACGCCAGGGATGGTTTCAAGGAGTTTTGCCAAGGATGTAGCACCACCTTTTTCCAATGCTTCCTGACTGATAGCGGAGGATTGCTGTAAGACGGTCGTGTGTCGTTTCTGTGCCGTGACAGTGACATTATCTAATTGCTTAGAATCATCTTTCAGCTGTAAGGTTATCATGTGGCTGTCGGGAACGCTAACAACACGTGTCACGGTCTTATAACCTACGTAGGTAACCGTCAGTTTCAAGCGGTCGGCAGCACGCTTGAGTTTAATCGTACACCTACCGTCGATGTCTGTCACCGAGGGATTTGAAACACCTTCGCAACGTACGACAGCACCGATGAGCGGCTCTTGTGACAGTTCGGAAATAACCCGAACGGTTACAGATGTTTTGACATCTTTATCCTCATCCTCCACTGTCTCCTGCCCATGTACAGCCGTAGCATGGACGTAGGTGGGTGGGAATAAGAACAAAGAACTTAAGAGAGTGGCGGACAGGTAGTATCTGACACGCCTTTCATAGTTCATTTTTAATTTGTTCATATATACTTAGATTACAAATGGTTTTTAATTAAAAGACACAATTCCCCCCAACCTTCACAGCGGAGGAAACGAATCTATAAGGGTTTACTCAGGCTTCAGATCAAGTCGCAGGTGTCTGCAAATGAAGTCAGCCTTGTATTTTCATTTGTTACGATTTACGACTGCAAAAGTAGAAAAAATATATACATCGCACAATACTTACTTTTAGTGAATTTGCATAATACCCATTTCTTGGTAGGTGAAACACGTTCTCCTCTTTCGTCCTAACAATCCATTTTGTAAGAATAAAGTCACGCCTCGTTTTTTATACATGCTCTTTACCCTTCGAATTAACGCCCTTTTGACTTGCAAAAGGTGCCCTTTAAGCCCCTTACTAACGCCCTTTTGAAGTCCAATTAGGCACCTTTCGAAACTCGCCTTTGCAACTGCTTGAAAACAAAAGACTTATAGAGGCACTAAAATCACTCGTTCTTAACCCTTTTCCCTACCATTTCTTTAACAATAATGTAAAGAAAATTCAAACACCGACTACGAATTTTTATCCTTTGAACTTTGAACTTTGAACATTGAACTTTTTATCCTTTGAACTTTTTATCCTTTGAACTTTGAACATTGAACATTGAACTTTTTGATTTGTGCTTTAACCCTTCATTTTTCCAGTTGAACATTTTTCCAACAATGGTAATCATAATTATGAATTCTGAATTTTGAATTATGAATTATAAATTATAGTAGTAATCATAATTATGAATTATGAATTATGAATTATGGAATTATTAAAAAAAGTTTTGTATATTTGCCTTTGATTTATAGAGGAGTCGTAGTTAAGTCTACATAAAACAGATGAAAAGGACAAAGACATACAGCATAATTACGGGGTGGGTAGCTTGTCTACTCCTTCTGATGCTTGCTGCCTGTAATGTTCCACACGTACAAGAAGTTGACGAGTTAAACGACAAGGCATATGCCTTGCACTATCGTAATCTCGACTCCGTGAGAATCTATGCGGATAAAGCCTACGGTCTGGCAGGAAGCTATGACGCAGGAAAGGCGGAGGCATTAAACAATCTTGCTTTCGTTGACTTGATGAAGATGCGCTTTACAGAAGCCTATGCTAAACTCGATTCTGTCCTCAAAATCACTGATAACCAAGTGGAACTCTTGGTGGCTGACATTCAGTTTATGCGTCTATGTCAACGAGAGTCGCTCAATAAGGAGTTCTACGACTACTATGAAAAAGCACAGAAACGAATTCATCGTATTGAAGAAGATGAGAAACTACTCTCTCCTCGGCAACGTCGTCGCATGGTTTATGCGCGCTCAGAGTTTGCCATTGTCACTTCGACATACTACTATTACGTAGGTTTGGAGCAGCCTTCTATCAAGGCAATCAGCCAGATTAATCCCGATGGAGAGATACAAACCGACATGGCTCAGCTCTTGGCTTATTACTATAACATCGGGTCGGGTGGTATTATCAATACCAATTCGCAGAAAGCCATAGAGCAGAAAGAGTTTGAGTATCTCATACGTTGTTATATGCTTGCACGCCAGCACAACTTCCCTTATTGGGAGGCAAACTCCTTGCAGGCGATCAGTGAGTTGATTCTGAACGATAAGAGTCGAGCAACACTGATGCATGATAACCTACCTTCGTTCCAATATATCAACCTTGATAACATGCCTGAGCAACTCCTTGCAGGCAACTTAGCACAGCGATCACTGCATATCTTCCAACGTTATGGAGATGTTTATCAGACGGCAGGTTGCTATCGAACCTTGGCTTCATGCTATTGGAAGATAAAGGATTACCGCTCAGCTATCATCTGTCTGAACAAGGCTTTGCACGATAACCCAGCTATCAAGCAGGCACCCGACCTCGTTGCGTCTATCCGCGAACAGTTGAGTGTTACGTATTCGGCTATAAATAATAAGCAACAGAGTGATTATAACCGTAACATCTACCTTGATCTTCAGGACGAAACCCGACAAGACAGATACCTTACATCACGTGCTGAACAATTAGAGCGTACCTCAAAACAGCTGAATCTTATTATCATTGCTGTGGCACTCTCTATCTTCTTCGTGTTGGCTTCACTGGTCCTCTTCCATTATCTTCGTCGAAGAAAAGACACACAGGGTTCGTTAGACGACCTCCTTCTTCCGCTTGAACAGTGGCGTCATAACAATGAAAAGCACATGGCAGAACTGGCTGATAAGTATGAAGAGGTGTCTGAACAACTTGTTATCAATAAGTTACATCTTACGGATAATAAGCGTAAACACCTTGAACAACGGGCTAAGATTTCGCTTGTCAATGGTGTTATCCCACTCATCGACCGTATGTTACATGAGATTGAGAAGCTCAAGAAGGGTGGCGAAAGCGATGCTGTGCAGGCAGAACGTTATACTTATATCCGTGAGTTGACCGATAAGATTAACGAACTAAACGCTGTTCTCACGGAGTGGATTCAGCTTAGACAAGGTAAACTGTCGCTGCATATTGAGAGTTTCCCTATACAACAGGTGTTCGATATTGTGAAGAAAGGACGCATGGGCTTCCATATGAAGGGTATCGACCTACGTGTAGAAGACACGAAAGCTGTCGTCAAAGCTGACCGCGTTCTGACGCTTTTCATGGTGAATACATTGGCTGATAATGCTCGTAAGTTTACTGAAAAAGGCGGAAAGGTGACCATTTCATCCATTGAAGAGCCTGACTATGTTGAGATATCTGTTGCCGATACGGGCTGCGGACTCACTGAAGAAGAACAACAACACATCTTCGATCACAAGCCAATCCATGACCAGAAAGACAGTGCTTCGCATGGTTTTGGATTGATGAATTGTAATGGTATCATCAATAAATACAAGAAGATTAGTCAAATATTCTCTGTTTGTGAGATGGGTGTAGAGAGCGAGAAGGACAAGGGAAGTCGTTTCTTCTTCCGCTTGCCAAAGGGTATCAGCCGTGTCTTGTTGGCATTTGTCCTCGCTACAGCCTCCCTCCTGACGGCTCAGGCACGTCCTACAAGAGCCAGCGACAAGGCTACTGCCCTTGCAAAGAAGGACTATAACACCCTTGCTGGCATCTATGCAGACTCGGCTTACTTCTCAAATATCAATGGTTCCTATAGTAAGACATTGGCTTATGCAGACACATGTCGTTACTATCTGAATCTCCATTATCTCCAACTTCGCCCTAAAGGAAAGGAGTTGATGAAGCGACTTGGAAGCCTTTCTATCGTTCCTGCAGAGATTAAGTGGTATCATGATAGCCTGCCGATGAACTATGGTATCATCCTCGACATACGTAATGAGAGTGCTGTGGCAGCATTGGCACTGCACGAATGGGAGGTTTATAAATACAATAACTCTGTTTATACCCACCTCTTTAAGGAGCGTTATGCCGACAACTCATTGGGCGAATACTGTCGCATGATGATGAAGTCGGAGACGAATAAGAATGTGGCTGTTGCCCTTCTTGTACTTTTCCTGCTTTCAATCTTCCCTGTTTATTACGTGATGTATTATCGTCATCGTCTCTCTTATCAGTTCTGTTTGGAGCGTGTGAAGCAGATAAACACGATCCTTCTCAGTGATGTGAGCGAAGAAAACAAGCTTAGAGAGGTTGAGAAAGGTGTAAGCGACAGATTCCCAGAACGATTACTTGCTATCGTCAACCAGATTAAGGAGGCACTAATTGCCTCTGTGGAGGAGAATCAAAAGAGCCAATCAGACATAGAAATGCTCGAAGATGAGGTGCGTTGTGTGGAATACGAGAACGAGCGTTTGCACATTAGTAACAGCATTCTTGATAACTGTCTCTCAACACTCAAGCATGAAACGATGTACTATCCTTCACGTATTCGCCAGCTTGTAGACGAACCTGATGGTCAACTTGAGGCGATTGACGAGTTGGCAATCTACTATAAAGAACTCTATCAGATTCTTAGTCAGCAGGCAATGAGCCAAGTAGAATCCGTGAAACTCGTGTCGCGCCCAGTGGATATTACGACATTGGTGAGTCCATCGAAGCTGACAACAACCTTCGAGTCACCACTCATCAGTGGCGACCCTGTCTTCCTTGCTTATTTATTTGATATACTATATCTTATCAATAACAACCAACCACTGACGGTCACAGCCGAAGAGCATCAACCTGGTTACGTCACCCTACACGTTATCATGTCGACACTGACACTCTCTGATGACGTTTGTCGCGACCTTTTCCAGCCTTCTGCCGACCGTTTGATGTTCTTTATCTGCCGACAGATAGCCCGCGACAATGGTGAATCGACTAATAAGCGTGGCTGCGGTATCTCAGCGAATGCGACACCAAATGGCGTGAGAATAGATGTGGTTTTGGCAAAAGCAAATTAAGAAACATAACAAAACAAAATATACCTATGGAGAATTTTAGAGTCATCATCGTTGAAGACGTACCCTTGGAGTTAAAAGGAACGGAGGGTATCTTCCGAAACGAAATACCTGAAGCCGAGATTATTGGAACAGCAGAAAGCGAAGTTGCCTACTGGAAACTCATTAAACAAAACCTGCCCGACCTCGTGCTTCTCGACCTTGGGTTGGGTGGTTCAACAACGGTGGGAGTAGAAATCTGCCGCCAAACAAAGCAGACTTACCCACATGTAAAGGTGCTGATCTTTACGGGTGAGATATTGAATGAAAAACTATGGGTCGACGTCCTCGATGCTGGTGCTGATGGTATCTGCCTTAAGAGTGGCGAACTATTGACACGTGGCGACGTGGCAAGTGTTATGTCGGGCAAACGAATGGTATTCAATCAGCCTATCCTCGAAAAGATTGTAGGCAGATTCAAGATGAGCGTGAGCGGTCAGCTGATGCACCAAGAAGCAATGGTTAGCTACGAGATTGACGAGTATGATGAGCGCTTCCTACGCCACCTTGCACTCGGTTATACCAAGGAACAGATTACCAACCTACGTGGTATGCCATTCGGTGTAAAGAGCTTAGAGAAACGACAGAACGAACTCGTACAAAAGTTCTTCCCTGATGGTAACAATGGTATGAGCGTCAATGCAACGCGTCTTGTTGTACGTGCATTAGAACTACGTATTATCGACATCGACAACCTCCACGCTGATGAGGAATAAGTTAGGTTATATAGTCTTAGTGCTTCTCATAGCCCAGTTAGCACTGATACTGCTCTCATGGCTTCTTACGGCAGCTTTTCCCGAGCTTCCGATGCGGTCTATGCTGAGCAGTGAGGGCATCCGTTGGTTCTTTGGCTCATTTGTCAGCAACCAACTTTCACCACTGCTCATCTACTTTATTATGGCAGTGATGGCAGCAGGTGCGTGCATTCGCAGTCGCCTTTATACTGCATTACGTGCGATGCTATCAAACGTGAGAAGCAGCCTAACAAACTCATCTAACAATCGTTACAGATTCCATTACCGTGAGAAGGCTGGTCTTCGCGTGGCATTAGTCGAGTTTATCGCCTATGTGATTATCATGATTCTTCTCACAGCTGTTCCGCACGCAATTCTCCTGAGTGTGACAGGACAGCTATTCCCCAGTTCCTTCTCATCCAGTTTTATCCCTTCCCTATCGCTAATCATCACGATTATGTCACTAACCTACGGTGTGGCAAGTGGTACGATTAACAGTGTTGCAAAGATGCACAAGATTCTTGTAGGCGGTTTAGAGGTCGGCTCAAGACTCGTTCCCACCTATCTTATCGGCATACAATTGTATATGTCGATAAGGTATGTGTTTATCCTATAGTCTCAACGTATATTAATATAGGTTTGTAAACAGCTTCTCACCCATACTTAGAGTTCCCTGCACCAACGGTACCTCTATGGTCAACATATTTTTAAATATAAACTCCCTTAGCTCCGTGGCTCTGTGTGAGATTTAAATTAAGTAACAAAGGTTAGAAATATATTTACAAAACATGCAAGGAGGAAGCTGGGAATTGAGCTAAAAACAAGTAAACCTATTACCTCCGTAAGTATTTTGTTATCAAGTAGTTGCGAAGGTGGTTTTCGAAAGGTGCTTAATTGGACTTCAAAAGGGCGTTAGTAAGGGTCTTAAAGGGCACCTTTTGCAAGCCAAAAGGGCGTTAATTGGAATCCAAAAGAGCATGTATTGGTTTTGAGATACATAAAAATAGTTTACAAATTCCTATAATTTGGAAATAAGTTGTTGGTGGAATACGGATAGGTATAGTATTATTTACATTTTATCTTTTAGTTTATTTCCCTTTGTATAACTATCTTATTCGGGATTTCCATACCACACAAGCATGTAAACCTTTATTCTATTTCCAGTCTATGCATTTAACGGAAGAACCAAAGATAAGTAGTCAAAACAGCTGATGATATGGATGATTTACTGACAAGATATAATAAACTTCTTAGGCAATATGAGGTTTTGCACAAAGAGAATGAGGTTCTGATATCACTTCTAAAAATCCATGGTATTGAATATGAAACAAGGATGAAAGAAGATATGAATAAGCCTATATATTCTTTGGTTTCAGTTCCAACTATTACTCTTTCGATTGATGAGCGCATAAGACTTTTCCAATCCTTATTTAAAGGGAGGGAAGATGTCTTTGCACGGAGATGGTTTAGTAAGACAACTGGTAAATCTGGATATCAACCTGTTTGTATTAATGAGTGGAAACAAGGTATCTGTGATAAGAAGAGGTATAGGTGTGCAATATGTCCAAATAGAAACTTTGCACCACTAACGTCTCAAGATATGTATCGCCATTTAGAAGGGAAAGATGAGTATTGCTGTGATGTTGTGGGACTCTATGCTATCATGCAAGATAATAACTGTGCTTTCCTTTGTGCCGATTTTGATGACAAGAACTGTAAGTATGGTTATAAAGAAGATGTACTTGCCTATGTGGGTGTGTGCAGAGAATGGCTGATTCCCTATGCCATAGAGCGCTCGAGATCGGGGAATGGTGCCCACGTGTGGATTTTCTTTGAAGCGCCTCTACCAGCATCTAAGGCGAGGAGATTAGGAAATGCTATACTAACAGAAGCTATGACGCGTAATGGACAGATGTCGTTCAACTCCTATGACCGTTTCTTTCCCAATCAAGATTATTTACCAGAAGGAGGCTTTGGCAACCTCGTTGCACTCCCACTACAAGGTCAGGCACGCAGGAAAGAGAACAGTGTGTTTGTTGACAATGATTTCCTTGTATATAAGGATCAATGGGCATTTCTATATAATCTCAAGAAAATACAAGAATCTACTATCGACCAACTACTACGCCTACATTATCAAGAAGAACTTGGAAAACTGTCTATGTCGAGCGAAAGCAAGCCATGGGTTACTCCTTTGCCGCAAAATATTACACAAGAAGACTTCCATGCTAAGGTTGAGATAATCAAAGCAGACAAACTATACATCCCATTGAAGGCTGTTTCTGCAAAGGTACTAAACCATCTGAAAAGAATTGCAGCCTTCAAGAACCCTGAATTTTACAGTAAGCAAGCACTCCGCCTTTCTACATATGCCATTCCACGCATAATCTCATGTTTTGATATTACTAACGAATACCTTGCTATGCCACGTGGTTGTGAGGATGCTACTCGATCATTCCTTAACGACAATGCTGTAACATACACTATTACTGATAAAACAAATCATGGCAATAAGATTTCAGTTTCTTTTCAAGGGGAAGAAAGAGAGGAACAGTTGGAAGCCATCAATGCTCTTTTACCATATACGAATGGCATCCTACATGCCACTACCGCTTTTGGGAAAACCGTTACTGCAGCGGCTATCATCGCTCGTAAAAAAGTAAATACACTCATCCTTGTTCATTCGAAAGCATTACTTAAACAATGGCATGACCGCTTAACAGAGTTTCTTAATATAGACTATCCAAAACATGAAGAAAAGAATAAACGTGGTAGACGTAAGGTGTTTTCTCCTTTAGGTTGCTTTGATTCATCAGGGAATACACTTCACGGTATTATTGACATAGCTCTTATACAGTCATGTTTGGATGAAGATGGTGTAAAACCATTTGTACAGGACTACGGAATGGTAATTGTTGACGAATGTCATCATGTGTCTTCTATAACCTTTGAACAAGTATTGATGTCTATAAAAGCTCACACCATATATGGGTTAACAGCTACCCCCATTCGTAAAGACGGTCATCAGCCAATCATCTTCATGCAATGTGGTCCAATACGATTTTCTACTGATGTTAAAAGTCAGATAGCTAAGCAATCCTTCGATAGGTTTCTTATTCCAAGATTTACATCATATAACTCTATTTTAGAGGACAGACTATCAATTGCAACCTTATATAAATATCTATCCGAAGATGAGATACGCAACAATCTCATTGTAGAAGATATTTGCAAAGCAGTTAATACAGGAAGAACACCGATCATTCTGACTAATAGAACTGCCCATGTGTCTGTATTAGCAGAGAAGTTGAAAGCTACCATCAAAAATGTTATCTCATTGACAGGGGCAGGTACGACAAGAGAAAAGCGAGAGGCAATGCAACGGCTACAAACTATTCCTGACAGCGAACAATTAGTTATTGTCGCAACGGGAAAGTATATTGGCGAAGGCTTTGATTATCCGCGTCTTGACACCCTATTCCTTGCACTTCCAATCTCATGGAAAGGTCTTTTAACTCAGTATGCAGGTCGGCTTCATCGGGAATATGAGGGAAAGAAAGATGTACGTATCTATGACTATATCGATATCCATGAGCCAATTTGCGATAGTATGTATAGAAAACGACTCAAAGGCTATGCTGCAATAGGATACAAAACAATCAATACAGCCCAACCAACATTGTTTGATCATATAAACGACATATCGTCCTCCATAGCTGAGAATCAGATATTTAATGGTTCAACTTTCTACCGCCCCTATACTTCAGATTTGACAAAGGCTAAGCGTTCCATTGTGATATCTTCACCAAAACTGTATAGAACGGAGCAAAATCCCTTAGTCACTTTGTTGAAAGAACTTGCTCAGCAGGGAATTGAAATTCTTATTACAACAGTTGCAGAGAACGAACAAACAGCATTCATCCAATCAAAGGGGCTATCTGTAAAAGTGAAACCAAAGCTATCATTATATACTACCATCATTGATAAAGAAGTTGTTTGGTATGGTTCAATAAACACGCTTGGTTATGCTTCAAAGGATGATAACATGATAAAGGTGACTGATATTTATCTTGCTAATGAATTGATAAAGATGATACATAAACATAGTTAAGTAACATGATATATGCAAATTAGGATAAGTTTAGTATAAATAAATGTCTGTATCTTTTATCCTTTTCAAAGCCAAATCAAACTACGAATGTAATTATTTTTCACATCTTCCTTTTTAAAAGATGCTCTTTAGCATTCGAATCAACGCCCTTTTGGCTTGTAAAAGATGCCCTTTAAGCCCCTTACTAACGCCCTTTTGAAGTCCTATTAAGTACCTTCTGAAAAACGATTTTGTAACTTCTTCATAACGAACGAGTTACAAAGGTGGTGGGAAAAGCGTTTTTTCGACTGTTTTTGGTGAATAAAGCAACGATAAATGTAAATATAATTTAGAGCGGTGACTTGTTTTATAGGATATGAATTTGGGTTAAACCAAGATGATTAAAGCGATTAACATTAGCAAAGAGAGAGGCCTTTATCTCACGCAGAGAGTCTAAACGCATCATTACGGCATAAAGCATGACAACGAGATGATGCCATGCATCAAATTTCTTTATATAGTGTTCACCTCCCTGAGCTTGACTCAGAGAGAGAATTTTATCACAATTAAAATAGTTTAACAGTTGAATATATAGCGATTGTCCGATAAAATGTGTACTTTTGTTCATCTTATTTCATTGTTTTATTATGACAGCTACAAAGGAAATAAGAAGGGCTGAATGTGCAAAACAATCAGCCCGTTTTTTTTATTATTCTGAATTAAAAAGATAGGAACGCAAAAAAGTTTTATTGGACACCAATAATTGATAACCTCAAACTGAAATGGTAATGAAGAAGAACAATATCATTCTGACAGTATGTGTTGCGGTGGCTATGACTTTCAGTCTGCCATCGCAGGCACAGCGACTGATACCCAAGCAAAGGGGAATAGAGGTCGTAGGGAGTGTTCCACTTATCAAGGGTGAAAAGTTTCTTGCTGCTGACAATTTCGGTATAGGAACATCACTCACCCGCTATCTGGGTCGTGAGAACTATACTTTTGTTATGGCAGAGTATGAACAGCAGAATATGCCGTACAGAAGTTATAACGTAAAACTCAAGGATGCACTTTTGCACTTGGGTTATATGCACCCTGTTCTCTCCGACAGAGGTAAGAACGTGTTTCTCTATAGTGGCATATCCGCCTTGGGTGGCTATGAGCAACTGAATGAGGACAAGAAGCTGCTACCCGATGGGGCGACGTTGATCGACCGCTCCCGCTTTGTCTATGGCGGTTCCGTACATGGTTCGGTGGAAGTGTTTCTAACAGACAGAGTTCTCTTTCTTGTAAAGGTGCAGGGACGTTTCCTCTTTGGAACGGACGTGCATCGCTTCCGTCCGACTGTTTCAACAGGACTAAGGTTTAACTTTTAAGTAGAAGAAAAGATGAAGAAAATATTGAATACGATTTGGGTAATGGGTGTGCTGACCCTTGCCGTGTTTTGCCTATCTGCTTGTGATAGGGATTTGGATGTTCAGCAGTCTTATCCGTTTACGGTGGAGACAATGCCGGTTCAGAAGGACATCGTAAGGGGGCAGACAGCTGAGATACGCTGCACATTAAAGCGGGGCGGTGAGTTTGCTGACACTCGCTATACGATACGTTATTTCCAGTCTGACGGCAAAGGCTTGCTAAGAAATGATAACGGCACAGTTTTCAAGCCCAACGACCGCTATCCGCTGACAAAGGACGTGTTTCGCTTATACTACACCTCGCTGTCATCTGACCGCCAGACGATTGATGTAAATGTGGAGGATAGTTTCGGTAAGGTTCAGCAGCTGACCTTTAGTTTTAACAACGAGCGAGAAGAGGGCAAGGACAAGCCTGCATCTTCTCGCCGCTAAGAACATAATGGATGCGAACGATAAATTCTTTCATTTTACTTTGTGTATTCTGCCTGTTCTGTCAGCCGACCCTTGCCCAACGCAGGGTGCGGCTGGCAGACTTGCCACCTTTTGAGCGTGCAGTTGTTGTAGTGAAATACTTTGAGGGTATGCACGGCTGGAAGAATTATCCGTATGTTGGCTATGGGCATCAGCTGCAATTAGGAGAGCATTTCACTGCGGATATGACGGAACGGCAGGCGGACTCCCTGCTCCGTGCCGACCTTTGGAAATGCTTTGAGCACTTCAAGTGCTATGGTAAGGATGCCCTGCTACTGACCTTGCTTGCCTATAATGTGGGCGTGGGGCGACTGCTTGGATATGGCAAGTACCCTAAGAGTCGGCTGCTACGAAAAATAGAAGCTGGAGATAGAAACTTTTATCGGGAGTATGTTTCTTTCTGCCGATACAAGGGCAAGGTGTTGAATGGATTAGTCAAACGGAGGCAAGTAGAGTTTCTGCTTTTTTATATTAAGTAGATGACTTAAAGAGGATGTCGTTTTGTCAGACATATTATACGTTCGGTATGAACTTGTTTCGGCACATTCTTTGCATATTAATCTAAAATAATTACAATGTGCTTTATTAACTATTATAAAGATAGAATACAGATTAAGGTTGAACTCGCTTAAGTAAGAACAATTATGATTGACTTAAAACAATATCCTTTGTGCGATCAACTTATAGATAGGTTGTTTCGAAAATTTAGTGATAATGGGTGGATTACGCTTTGTGACACAAGAATCTTCTCATGCTTAGTAAATGACAATCTTGCTACAAAGAGCATGACATACGATACTTGGGATATCTCACACTCCAAAGCAGGTCCTCTTATTAACGAGCAGTTGGACGGGACTTTTATCAGCTATTCTCGTTATAGCAACGATGAGGTGGAACCAATCGTTATGTATTTGGAGAAAGAGGGAAGATGGGATGAAGAAGCATTTCTTGCAGAGGAATTTGTTATGTACTTCAAGTTACATAAGGAAGCAAAAGGAAAAAATGAGTATGTATATTATCAGGTGGATGAGTGTGGAGATGATGTGGAGGTCGCTAGAGTTGCGGGAATAAATTTAGAAGTTAAGCTGAAATATGTGAAAGAATATATTGCTGTTAAGAAACTTAATCTCTTAGTATTTACCGATGAGGTTATAAATGACACAAAGAGTATAGATGAATTGGGAGGCAATAAAATTCCATGGACAACAATTAAAGATAGCGATTTTATATTCAGCTATGCTTTACAGGAATCTGCTGGATACGGCTTGGGATATAAATCCTGTGCTGTATTTCGAGGTAAATGTATGATGAGATACAATGATAAGGATATACAACATCTTTGGAAACTGCGAGATTCAGGATACGAAAGTTTTATAGTTGGGTCAGATGAAGATGGAAAAGAAGTCTTTATTTCTTGTGATGAAAATCGGATGCCAAATCTGTTTACAAGGCAAGGTGACGAGCCCTATTCACTTTCTCCTGTTTTCTTTAAAAGAGATGTTTTGTCAAAATATTTTCAAGCTGTAGACAAATACTCGGTTCACGATGGTTACCTTTCAGGACCATCATGGGGAATACTAATTGATAATGATCGCTCTGACGATTATGTGGTAGCGGCTCTTGTTGATTTAGGTAGAATGCCACATAGAGAACAACTTCATTGGAGAAGTTTCAATGTTTTGCCCCCAAGAAATGGGTTTTATAGTATAACCACTTTCAGTCGATGGTTTGATGCAATCCCAACTAATTGCTCTGTGGCTCCTGACTTGGTATTTAAGCAACTTTATATACAAGTAAATGATAAATGGAGAACTAAATATGGTTGGTCATTGTTCAAAGAATTAGCAGCTGATGACCAATACCATTTCGAAACCTTGCATCTGATGGGACAAGAAAATGACCAAAAAGAATTTGATGGACTAATTCAATCAATTACGAAACTGCTCATAGACTCGTTGAATGAAAAGCAATTAGTAAAAGCTATTGATTCTACTAAGCCTGATGTCTTAAGATTCTTGTCAGAGAGAAATATAAAAGAGCTTAAACCTTCATACATTCAAGGGGGAATAACAAAATTTGAATGCTTCTTGATTTCAGAAGGGTTACTAGATAGTAATGTTGTTAAACTCCTACGCAAAGTTCAGGATTTACGATCTTCTACAGTAGCCCATAGAAAGAGTACTAAGTTGGATACAAGGACAGAAGAATTGTTTAACTTCTTTGGAATACTTCAGAATTCTGATAAAGTAGTATTGTTCAATCTGTTGAATCGTCTTAATGAAAGATTAAAATGGCTGATCTCAATAATAGAATGACACATCTATCATGACAATGTTAAATAAGGATATGTCATTTTGACACATCCTTATTCTTTTGTGTAAGAAAATTTAGAATTGGTTTAGTCCCCTTTCTTATGAATATGGGGTTTCAAAGAAGGTGTGTTACCAGGAGTAGACTTATTGTCTCTTTGTCTCCTGTCAGGTTGTCCTGTTGATTTTGCAATTCTTTTTGGTCCAGTTTTTATTCCCATAATAAAATATACCAGTCCTTGGGCTGGGGTCTTAAAAATTAAACATATTAATAAACAAAGTGTATGCCTAAATTTAAGATAACTTTTGGAAGATGTATTAACAGGTAATCATGATTGTTAGAATTCTTATTTCTTGCGACATTCTTTTGCTTCTTTTCTTTGGTCGCCTGCTCGTTCAAAGATAAAGAAAAGAAGCCACGCAAATTTCGGCTTGCGTGGCTTTTACTATTATTCAGAAGGATATTTTTGCACTTTCGTTATTCTGTCTATTCGTTTATTGGGGTGTATGTCAAATGCCCAATTTATCTCTTCATCGGGCAAAGTGCTGTGAACGCTTCCACCCATAACCAATCCACAATTTTGCAGGACTTTTTGCCGTGCGTATTCCTTGCTCTCCGCAACCACATCGAACACTCCTTCAAAGACGTATTGTGTCCGAACTCTGTAAACTTTCTTCTTCATAATCTTAAAATTCAACCTTTAATAATCTGTATTCCTTTGGCTCTCCATTAGATAATTTGCGGTGTTTAAGCCAAAAATGATGCGCACCATAACCGTATGCAAAGAACTTGTCAAGTTCTGT
This sequence comes from Prevotella melaninogenica ATCC 25845, assembly GCF_000144405.1. Lineage (NCBI taxonomy): Bacteria > Pseudomonadati > Bacteroidota > Bacteroidia > Bacteroidales > Prevotellaceae > Prevotella > Prevotella melaninogenica. Next base: position 1,095,255 of record NC_014371.1, on the reverse strand, counting down.
TTCTTCAGCTATTTTATTGATAGCCGACCTTAACTCCTCTTTGCTGTCGGATAGGGTTATTGCGTTGATAACCCTAATGAGAATATGCGGTATCTCGTCTGCATAGTTGTAGATGATATTTTCAATCTCTGTCTTCATATCTCTGATAATTTAATGGTTCATACTTTATGCTGTTGCTTTCATCCTTCGGCTTATAAGTCCTCGATTAGCGTTGACAAGGTTTACTATCTGCTCGTGGTATTCCGTGTTTTTGTTGCATACCCCACGACTTTGTACCACCTCCAATGTTCTTAATGATACTTCAATGGTTTCTATTCGCTTGCCTTCAATGGTAGCTGAAAGGATAAGGGAGTCCTCCTTGAGGTAGTATGCATTAGAGAATACGCAATGGTGCATTGATACACCTTCTTCTAAATGCTCCTGCACGCTCTCCAATACGTGTACTTGAATAGTGCCATCTGTAAAACAGATACCGAAAAACTTGGATTTGAGTTCCTTGAAACGTTTTTCATCTTCCATTGCCTTCTGCTGCTTCTGTTCTATCTCCTCCTTTTCACGCTGCCTGAGAAGTTCCTCGTGTCTGCGGTCGTGTTCGGCTTTAAGGTCTGTGGGGCATAAATATTTTGGATTATGAATATCCTTACCTAATCTTTTAAGTGTATCTACATAATCACTCCAAAGAGAAATGTCTGCTATCTCATAGCCATTACGAACTGCAATCTTGTAGGACTGCCATAGTTCCTCAAAAGTCCTCCTGTTGCAAAGAAAGTAACGTAAGTGGTCTGTACGACCTGCCTTTAGCAATGTTTCCACACGGCTGTCTGTAAGCAATGCAGGAATAAACTGGGTAGGCACGATGCCATAGAAATTATCCTTAAAACCATTTCTGCGAAGTATGTCTGTGACCTTGAACTTCGGATATATCGGTGAGTAGGCAATATGTTGATAGGCTTCATTATCGTTACGGATTGCCATAGGACTATAATAGGAAAAGGTATCAACATAGTGTCCCAATACCCTCTGTATGGCAACCACAGTTTTTCGTCCCTGCATATTCCACCAATATTGCCCAATCTCAATTATAGAAGTCTGTGCTTTGTAACCTTTCTCCATACCCACAACAAGTAGGAACATACGTAATACTTGAAACTCTCCACAAGTGGTAAGTATGGTGAAATACTGCTTCTGCTGCAACTTACGTTCGTAGGTTTTCTTGACCTGCAACTTTGCCCTGCAATGAGGGCAAGTGCAAGTTTCTCTATGTTTGTCCATTACCCAACTATGCCCACAATCCATACAAGTGGTGCGACCTTTTGGCAAGCGGTAGGCAAAGTGGTCTATGCACTCACGAAATGCCCACTTGTCTTGTGTCTTGGTTATTGGGCGAAGATGCTTGCTCTGTTCCAAAACTGCCTTTTCAAATTTGTTTCTCGGTTTCATAGGCTTAAAAATCAAATAATGATGGTTGTACTTGGGTTGCTATGTTCTCGGTCTTTTTCACTCGTGCGTTACGGCTCTGTAACTTGGCAAGTTCCTCACGCTGATATTGCTTAATGGCTTCCTGCCTTGCTTCGGCTTTTTCTTCCTCTGTGAGTTCTACAATGTGATTGACGGCAACTTGGCAAGAAATAGCCTTGCCGACCTCTATATCGTCCTCATCGTAGTAGTGAACAGCCATAGAGAAGATTTCATCATCATCAAAGCCGTTGCAACCGCTTTTCTGCACTTCATTAAGAATGTAGGTGATGCACTCCTCGATATTCTTGTTCGGTTTCATCAAGTTAGGGGCAAACAAGGGGTCTGTCATAGCACGCTGATTGAGATACTCGGCTATTGTCCGTGTGAAATGTTCTGTTCCTTTCATATTGCTTAGTATTTTGGGATTTCTACTATTTGATTGATGCGTCCATACAGGTAGGCTCTTAGGCTTGTTCTGTCGGGTGCGTAATACTCTGTCCATTGTCCGTACTGATTGACAAGATATTTCTTCAGCACGTCAAAGAAGTCAAAGCGATAGCCTTGTAGGGGAACGGCTGTACGGAAATAGGTGTTAGAGTTCACTGCTTCACATAGCCAATTCTTTTCCTCACGGCTCATACACTCGCCACGATTGAGTTTCACACGCAGGAGATATACTTTGCTATTACAAAGGCTCTCCAACGGGGGAACGTCCCATTGTACAAACTTAATTGCCAACACTTGCTCACTTTTTTCAGCCACAGGGTTAATGCGGTAATGAGAGGAGGAGCTATATCCTTTTCTGTTCATCGAAGATGTTGTATTTACTTTTTGCTTATCCATAGCGACATTTTTTTTATGCGTCCAAAGATCGGAGTATGCTGATTCCTTTTTGTAGCAAAATAGAGGTAGCGGGGCGGGCTTGCACAAGGTTTTGGCGGAAAATACAACCCGTAGGTGTGGAGATTTTCCAGACAAACCAAGCGGCACAGACCTTTTGAAAGCCACAAGCCCCGTACTACCTTTGCGGATAAAAAGGGAACAGCATCCGTCTCCTTGTCATCGCATATCGTGGAGCATTGGAAAGGAAGCAAAAGTGCAACGGCATTAAAGGAAATGATGTTCTTCTATTCACATTGTGTGATATATATACATTAATGACCAATATGACTAAGAAACATTCAACTATTCAAACAAAAATAAGGCGGATATGTCAATTAATCTTTTATATTAGGATTTCTAATATGATATTTTCTAAAATATTATTATATTTGCAGATAAATTACATCTTGTAAACAACGTAAGTGCTTGATGATAGTAAAACCATTGTGAATTACTTTTTTACTTTAATATTTATCCTATGGAGCTAAGAGTTAAGGATTTGGTAGAGTCAATAGATTTAAGCAAATCGGAAGTTATGCTTCCGATATATGAATCAATTGTCAATTCGATTATAAGCCTTAGCAAGGTGAAACGTAACAATAAGAAAATTGATATTTTTATTGAGCGCAAAGAACTTGAGGCAACTCCTGATCTTTTCGGGAAGAATACTTCTGTGATCCAAAATGTCACCATAGTAGATAATGGAGAAGGGTTTACAACTGCCAATTACAAATCATTTGGAATGCCATTTAGTCCTATTAATAAAAAATATGGTTGTAAAGGAATTGGTCGTTTCACTATTCTTGCAATGTTTGAAAATGTATCTGTTACAAGTATTTATCAAGAAGATGGGAAATATTGGAAACGTGAATTTCTTTTTGATAAAGAAAACGAAATTCATGAGACCAAAAATACTCCTATAGAGGGAGTTTGTGGGCCTCAAACAAAAGTTTGTTTAAGTAATTGTTGCAATGAGGAACTAATAGCTGCTACAGCAAAAAATGCTGATGAAATAGCTAAAGGTATTATGGAACATTGCTTTATCTATTACCTCTGCAATAATTTGCCAGAAATTAACATTGTAGAGATATCCAAGGATAGACAGAATGATAAGTCTTTAAGTGTACAGAATTATTTTGCAAAAGAGGCAAAAGACAAAGAGAAAGACATTACTGTTTATGATAAAAAATTCCATCTTTATATAATTAAAGCAGATAAGACTACTTGCCGAAAATATAATTATGTAACCCTTTGCGCCAACTCTAGATCTGTTGGCGCTAAGATAAATTTGGCAGTATACGATTCTCTTTATACGTATCCTATCGTGGAAAATGGAGAGCCATGGTTTTTGGACGTGTTTGTCGTTTCTGATTATCTTGATGACAAAATAAACAATTCACGAACAGCATTTAGAATTCCTGAAAAGAACGAAAACCAACTTGATTTTAAAGAACAAGAGCATTTGATTTCTGTTGAAGATATTATGACAGCAATAACTAAAGAAATATCTTCACTCTATTCTACTTATGCAAAAAACACCAAAGAAAAAAATATTCAAGAAGTGAAGAATTATATAAATAATTCAGCTCCACAATATCGCAGCTTTTTATATCGGCAAGACATATTAGAGGCTATGCCACCAAATTTGACAGATGAGAAGAAAGACGAATATCTACATAATATTGCATATAAAGAAAATAGCAAGATTTCTAAGAAAATAGAGGAATTTATAAAATTACAAGATGTTAATGAAGAAAAGATTAGCGAGATTATTACCACTGTGAAGAAAAAAATGGCTTATGATTCTGATTCATTAGCTGACTATGTGTTTAGACGGAAAGCTATCATAGACCTTTTTGAGAAAATGCTTGATGCACATGAAGATGGAAAATATGAGCTTGAAAGTATGATACATAATCTTATTTTTCCGATGGGATTAACTAATCGCCAAATAACTTATCAATACCATAACTTATGGTTGCTGGATGATCGTCTCTCATCTTTTAAATATATTGCATCAGATAAGTCAATTACATCCTTTAGTCAAATTAAAAGTTCACAAGAACCTGATCTCCTTTTAATCAATAATGAAAAGGATTTGGTTGATAACAGAATTTCCTTCGGTGACAAAGATTCTGGCGAGATTGGTACAATGGTTATTTTTGAATTTAAACGACCAGGAGATACCGCTCATCAAAAAAAGAAGTCTAATTATAGATGGGAATTTTCAGAATTAGTAGAGAAGTATTTTGATGATTTTATTTATGGAAAAGAGAAGGAAAAGAAAAATTATAGAGGAAATGTTGTAAAAGTAAACAATGATACCCCTAAATTTGGCTACATAATTATGGACGAAATGCCTGAACAACTTATTGAATTTAATAAGGGGAAAGGGTGGCGCACAACTCCATATCATTCATATTACAAAATTAATGCAGACCAAAATTTGCATATAGAGGCTATTATGTTTCAAGATTTGCTCCGTAATGCCAGGGACAGAAACAATCCTTTCTTTGATCATTTATTTACATCTAAAATTTAATAATAAAAATTTGATTTGAAATTATTTGTAAGTAGATAAAGGCAAGCCTTTACAGATGGCTTACCTTAAAGTAAGTATAATAAAATTATTATTAGGATTGCTGTCCATAATAGATAACGCAGGATAGTAAAGGTTACTTGCAATATCATTCTGACAATGAAACGTAGTATCAGGAAACCGAGGATAACCGAAACGGTGGTTACGACTTGCGGTGTTACTATCTTCGAGATAAGCCAAATGACACCGATAACGATGGAAAGCAGGATAACGAGTTCGATGAAGCGTGTCCAAAAGAAGCGGCGGACTTGCTTGGGCGAAGTCGATTGCTGCTTGATATTATCGGTTTTGTTCGATGCGTCTGCCTTGATGAAGGCAGGTGTGTGAACGACTTCGTTAAGCCGTGAGGACAATGGAAGCTCGCTTCTATTGTCTCGGCGAGAAATCGCATTTTTAAGAACGTCTTGATTCATGATGATTGTATTCATATCGGAGCTTTTTATAGTTCAAGAGCAATAACAAGATGCTCGGGCTACACAAAGACAAGTGTTTGTACAAACTCTTGGCGTGTGGAGGGGAGCGTTTATCTTGGCTCTTGACACTACAAAAGCTCCCGATGGGGTTACATCAAGTCATGTTCTCACTATTGACTGTTGGTAGGCTATTGACCTCAATGAGCAAAACTATTGTCCCTGTCAGTTCGGTGTAGAGTTTCTCATACTCTGGACTTGCGCCAAAATCGTCTGTCAGCTCATACTTGTCGAAAACACTTTGCACAGCCTTATTCTTCAAAAGCATTGGTGTTAGTCTTTCAGGAAGAGGAGAAGGGAGTTCTTTCTCGAACTCATTTTCTAAGACAGATACAAGCGTGTCGTACTTGGAAAAGTGCAAACCTTGATATAATACTTCGCTTGCCATTACCTCTGCCTCTGGATGAGAAAAGCCTTGTGCTATAGCATCGCAGTAGGTGGTAAGGGCTTCGTCGGCTCTTGCCGTTATGAATGGTTTATCACCCAACATTTCGGGGAAATGCTCACTGAGATAATTCTCTAATTTCAAACGGAAGTAAGATAGTTCTTTCTTTGTTTCCATAATCGTCTATTATTTTAGGGTTATACATTAATATATTATATGCCCATGGCTGTATTGAACTTACTGAGCTTTCCAGCCAGTTCTTCCATGTCACGTTCAACTTTCTTGTTTGTTATTCGTGCATAAATCTGAGTTATTCTGATATTTGTATGTCCAAGCATCTTTGATACAGACTCCATTGGTACCCCTTTGGATATAGACATAGTGGCGAAAGTATGCCTTGCCATGTGGAAGGTCAGATTCTTTTTTATGCCACAAAGGTCGGCAATTTCTTTCAAATATGAGTTGATACGCTGGTTGCTCATCATAGGAAAGACTTTCCCCCCTTTTCTATTGATGTCGTAGTACTTTCTTATAATGGCAAGTGGAATGTCAAGTAACATGACGTTTTCATCTACGCTTGTCTTGTATCTCTTGGTGATAAGCCATTGTCTGTCTTCTACGGTAACAATTTTATCGTAGGTAAGATTATATACGTCAATGTAGGCTAATCCTGTGAAGCAGGAAAAAATAAAAATATTCTTTACTAACTCCAGCCGTTCTATGTCAAAGTGCTTCTTCATAATACGGAGTACCTCTTCTTCTGTGAGGTAGCCACGATCTACTAATTCATAGCGCAGCTTGTGATTCGCAAATGGATCATGCATGATAAGTCCTCTATTCCTCGCATAGTTCACGACCGTTTTCAGGTTTCTCAATTTCTTGGTGGTTGTGTTATGCACACCACCTACAACAGATGTAAGGTATAATTCGAAGTCCTGAACAACGGCACTTGTCAGTTCTGTCTGTCCAATATCCTTGCGATGATACTTTGCTTGTAGGAAATCCTGAAAGTTCTGCCTCACCACCTTATACTTATAAAAAGTACCCTTTGTTAATGTCTTACCAACTTGTTGTGTGATGGAGTCTATGTACTTGTCAAAGACTGGCAGAAAAGTTGTATATTCTTTGTCTGTACCAAGGAATACTGACCTGATAAGGTCTATGGAAAGTTCCTCTGATGTTTCATATTTCCTGTAAATCTGCATTAGTGTTGTTGTCAGTGCATCTATAGAAGCATTAATGGAGAGTGCTTCTGCTGTTCTGCCAATCATTCTGCTGGTTTTGTTACTCCACTTGGATTTATCCACAAAAATTTTAGTGGATCCAAGATTTGCCTTTTCGCCACCGAGATATATTCGGAGCATTACAGGTGATTTTCCTTCTTTGTTCTCATAGTTGGAACGTAGGTAGTAGGATACCTTGAAAGTCGTTTTCATAACACATCATTTTAGTGTAGCTTTTTGGCTACAAAGTTCGACATAAGTTCTTGAAAACGAAAGTTTTGCATGCCGTCAATTTGATAGTCATTTTCCATTCATTGCTACATTTTTTTGAGAGCCTGCTTTTGTGTAGCAATTTCTGTAGCAGAAAATGACCGAATGATGACTATCAAAAGGTATAGTTTGGCAGTCAAACGGATATGGATAAAAAACAAAAAATCGCTGTAAAACCTTGATTTTACAGCGATTATCCTTGTTTTGAAGGCTAAAATGACGTGTTGTTTGACATCCTTTTGAAACCCCTTTGTGGACCAGCCTGGGCTTGAACCAGGGACCTCCAGATTATGAGTCTCGCCACACAAACTATATATGAGCTTATTTATCAGCTTGTTAATGAACTCTGTGCGAATAAGAGGTCAACTATAGGTCAACGCTCTATCGTATCACAAAGTTACAAAAATATCTTGAATAATACTGTACTAAACTAACATATTTAGGTCAGTTGTGTGAAAATAATCTCACACTTTGAAATAGGAGGTATGGCTGTTTATCCTCTATCTGTGTTTTTCTTATATAATGCGTTTAACTCTCTTTTCGTGGAGGGTAGTCCCATCTTTTTACACCATTTACGGATAGCATTGTCAGTTACTCCGTATATTCTACCGATTTCGGTAAATGGTTTCTCTTTTATTAGCTGCAGTAGCTCTTCCTTGGAGGGCTTATCAGAGGGTGAAACCTTGTGTACACGGTTATGTTTCAATGCACATTTGGGACACCAAGTAGACTTAGGAGTAATCTCTTTTCCACAGTCTTTACAGTAGTTGTGTTGTTTAAGTTTTCGAGTACAGAACGTATCTGTTTGTGTGTGACAGTTTGGGCAGACAATGCGCAGGTTCTCCAATCGGTTATCTGTGTGTATACCATTGATATGGTCTAATTGCAAGACAAGCAGTTTGTCATTCCAGGTGTTACCTTGTCCGCATATTTCGCAATGTTCCTTTTTGATACCCTCTTCAATCAGCCTCTTCTTTAGTTTGGAAGATTGATAAGTACTGTTTTCTACAAGTATATCTTTTAAGGGGATTTTCTCTTGTATCAGTCTAATGGGAAGAGTATGATAATCTATACCGTATTTATCTAATAAAGTAGTAAGCTCTTCTATGTTAGTTTTACTCTGCCTCTTATTCAGTATCTTCAATATGTCAACAAGACTTTTAGCCTCGTTGACGAGTGCCTATAAGTGTTCTTTTGTTATCATTGCCTGTAGTTATGTTGTGAATAATATCATTCCATCTTTTCTCCCCTTATCTGTAGGGATTTTACATCTTTGCGTGGCGAAGCCATATTCTGTAATCTATGTTCCTTTTGCCTTTCTCTTACAGCCAAATCCTGTGTAAATCTTTTGCAAGGTGGTTTTCAGTTCTTTATTCGTAACCCTGTTTCCAGTTTTATAAACTTGATGTAGGGCATAGCTGATTTTAGTCTACAAAATGGTAGTGTCCATGTTCATCAATATAATCATCATCGCCCATTAACTCTGGGCATAGTTTCATAATTTTCTCTTTCTCTGATTCTTTTGTTGTTAGGAATAAATCATCTCGGAGTATTGTTATCCGTTTCTTCTTCTTATCTCTCTTGATATATAGTTTGGCTTCCAATACCCTCAAATAATTGTCAATCATGCTCCGTTTAAGAGCCATTATTTCCTGTAAGCCCTTGCCATAGTAATCAGTATAATTACAGTGGTTGTAGCAAAGACTTTTCAACAATAAGAGAAAGCCTATCTGTTCTCTTGTTATGTTTTCTTCCAGTATCTTTCTTTTAACGCCAAACCAGTTAGTTCTAATTAGCTTATATCTGTTCTTCTCTCTCCAGCCATATTTGTCTTGATGAATGGTAAGCAAGTTGTTCTCTTGAAACACTCGTAAGGCTCTTTGTATAGCACCAACATCACATTGTAGGAACTTTGCCAACGTATCTTGGTTAATATTTGAAATATCATTCTTAAAATCTGTATGTAGGCATAATCCCAAGTATATGTATGCTTGCAGTGGATTAAGACAAGCTCCGATTTCCTTGCTTAGGGTAGTGTAATCCATCGCTTGCTATGTTATTACCATCCTTTATAAATCTTATCTCTCCGTTTTTTACTAATCTCTCAAATGCCCATTTGCCTCCAACACGTTCTTTGGCTTCTTTTCGGGTTTCAAATTGTTCTCCTGTTGTTACTTTTATAATCATGTTCCATTGTTAAATCAATAAGTTTAGATAAGCGAAAATCTGAAAGATTTGAGCTGTATGAGTAATAGTTTTTTATTAGTAGTATCTATTGCTCTCATTGGCAATTCCCATACGGCTCTCATTGGTAATGTGTTTTTCTTTCATTAGGTATATCTGTACTTCAATTTTATCTGTAGTGGCTTATAAATAAAAAATCGACACTTCAAGCAATAAATAAAGAGGTACATTGTTGCACCTCCATATTTCCTTTATATCGTTGGGATTACCTGAATATCTAAAACAAATATAGGTATCTTATTCTGTAAATCCAAACTGCTTCGCACTTTTCTGAAAAATCGAGTAAAAGTGTACTTAAAATCAGAATTTCTCGTTTGGAGTGACATTTTTACATTTGGGTATATATAATAATTTTCAGAGTAAAAATGTCATCAACGAAAAAGCACTAAATGATTTTATTCATAGGATGTTGTCTTTTTATTTCTCCTTGGCAGAATCTACGATGTTGTGCAAATCTTCTTTATTAGAGTATTGTGCAGACAGTTCCTGACGTCGAAAATTTAACCTCCTTAATAGAAAATCATGTCTTATTTCAAAGTCATCGAAAATAGTGCTCCATGTTTTAACGAAAATCTCATATCTTTGAGAGTTTTTATCAACATGTAAAACTAAATCCCTCTTCCCCCATGTCTTGTTAGAATCGTATTCTGTTTCAATGCTTCCGCTATTATCTAATTCATTTCCTACGAGAATGAACGTCCATTTTGCACTTGCAGAACAAAACTGTGGCTCTTGATATATAGTCCTCATATAAGTTTTTATTTGGCTCAATTCAAGCTCCCCTAGTTTTACTGATGGTCTCTTCAATTCTATAATGATATTTTCTACCGTATTACTGTTTCTTGTTTGGCGGAAAGCAAATATATCCATTTCTTTATTTACATCTGGACTACGCATTTTATCCACACTAACTTTACTTTTTCCAACGCCAGCTGTAGTATTGTGTAATGCATTTAAATATGCCTCTAAAGCCTGCTGAAAATCTGGCTCTGCTTCCGTAACTATATTGTATTGTTCACCGAATAACCAGAAGGCACTCGAAACTATCTTTTGAATATCTTTAACTTCATAAGCCTTTAGTCTTTTGTCAAAAAGCATAGCTTTTAATGCAGACACTGTTTTTAATCGATCTTCTAAGAGTCCAATTGTACTAGTAATATGCGACAACTCTGTTACTTTGAGAATACCTGCTAACTTATGTCGCTCATCATCGGACATTTTAACAACACTATCTATTATAGAAATCAAATCTTCGCGTTTATCTGTCTGTAACAATAGTTTTAAACAGCCTACCAGTGTTTTAGCTGGCTTCTCTCTAATATTTTCGAATATTTTTGGTTGGACAGAGTAAATTCCTGTTACCGTATTCTTTAATTCTAAATAGAGAGGAAGCTCATATTCATTTTTTGGATAAGCAACAATCCCTTTCTTTTCAAATCTATGCCATAGTTCCTCACCTGCTACTAACGAAATATATTCTTTCTGTTTTTCATTTAGCCAAACACCAGCTATTTTAATTAACTGCTTAAAAACTTTATCTTTTTCTGACTTAGAAAATTTTGTTTCATCAAAGGTAATTTCCTGTTGTGAGTATTCCTCATCTATATCTTGGCTTTTTCTCGAAGTTGGATGAAATTCATCAAAATACGATGAAATTATATAGACACTATGATGAAAACCAACATCTTTTCTATTAAGGGATGTTGTTTTTTCGAAGCGCTCAATCTGCCCATTATCTAGAAAATAATAACTATAATTCTCTTTTATTTTTTCTTTCCAACGTATAAAAGTTAATTCAAAATGATAGTTTTTATTATTTGTTTCATCCTTAATTTGTATTTCCTTATTATCCGTATCTGCAATAATTGTATTATAATCTAATTCTTTACCGTTTATGATGATAGATTTACCTTTGTTTCCATTCAATTTTAGGAAAACGGCATATTCTTTTTTTAGATAATCAACAAATTCTTTTGACTCAAAAAAGGATTGGTTTAATGAAACATTTGCAAATGAAACAATGGTTCCTGTTTTTTCATTATGAACAATATAATTTTTATCTGAGTCGCTATGATCATTAAAATGATGATTGTCTCCAGCATTGATTGATATTGTGTGTTTAATCAAATTCTTACCATCACTATAAATACTTGTCCAATCAGCACGAGTTGCAAAACAGTTGAAAGCATATCTTCCCTTTCCTTTATGTCCTTTTACTTGTGAACTCCATTGGAAAGAACGCTTTTTAATTGAGTCTTGATATTTTCCAAATGTCTCATTCAGTTGACTGCGATTTATTCCTTCGCCATCATCTATTATATAGAGATGAGTTATTGCACCTAATTCGGTGGATTGGTATTCAATATTAATATGAATAGCTTTTGCATCAAAACCATTCCATATAAATTCACATATAGCTTTTTTAGCATCATTCGTCACTCCATTTTTGATACTATTATCTGTAATTGAAACTCTTTGCTTAGACATTTTTCTCTAAAGGTTTATATTAAAACATTCCCAACAATATTTGTGTTACCTTATTTCCTTTTATGTTGAAATAATAGGTTGGCAAAACTAGAATTGTGTTAAACCTATATTCCATTATAAGGAAGCAAATAATTTATCAACATTATCATATTTTTGACACGCTGTTGCTTATTGGCTTCAAGTACATATTTGTAGGTTATGAGCTCTTCATGAGTGAGTTAAAGCAAGATACCACTTTGAGATTTCCAAAGAGGATGTGCTTGTTGTGGTGTTATTTGTACTCATTACTAGTCCTCCTTTTTTTCGTTTATATTGCAAATATAATCTTTTCTTTTGAGAGTTGCAAGAGAATAAAATAAAAAGCACCAAATGATTGCTCAAATGGTGCAAATAACCCTCTTAATTGGGAGATCCTTATCGGAATAGTTCTATGTTGCTAAAATCAAAATCCTGTTTGCGTATTTTTTCTGTATCATTGTTACTTAACAAATTTATGATGTCTTTATTACAAATACTATCAGTCTTATCAAACCTTGGGATGATTAAGTATTGTTGACTACCAAAAACAGTGCCTTCTTCATCCATGACGTATAAAGTATTCCCTTGGGAAAAACAAAATATTCTCTTTTCTCTTATTTTTCCATCGGTAAGTTCCCAGCGATAATATCTATTGCTTTTATTATGAATTCGACCCTTTAGTTCTTCGATTCCATTTGCTATTTTTTCTATCATAGAATCTTTCTCCATATCATATATAGGAGGGATAATTTCTATTCCACAACTATTTATCAAGCCAATATAATCTCCAAGTGTTACTGTAGCAAATGATTCGTCAACAGGTGTAATTGTGTCATAGCGTGGATGGAAGATTTCTTGTCCATCTTTATCTAACAGTGAATATTTAGGATTATAAAAAGCGTTGTGACTTTTTCTTTTTTGATAAATCCAAAGCCAGTTGAAGTTTTCAGAAAGTCCACCAGCAATGATTGCAATAAACTTTTTCCCCCATAGGTATAATCCAGAGTAAACAGGTGGAACTATAGTCTTAAAATTGGTATTCAGAACACCATACTTTTTATTTAATCTTATAAGATATATGTTGTCAGTAGGAATATATTCTATAGACTCATATATGCAAGGAATTATTATGGTATTATTTTCGTTGATGATGCCATAGTGTTCCCTCTCTTGAATGATGTAAACACCTTCTTGCGTTTCTATCTTTTTCATATATTTTATATTATTTGTTAATCTAATATCCAATCTCCGCCATTCTCATATATATATTCTAACTCACCCTCTTGTCCCCAATCGTTAGAATCATCGCAATCATAACTACAACTTTTGCTTAGTAATTCTGCATCACGGCTTTCAATAACAAATTTCTCCATAGCTCGTTTCGCACCATCCCGCAAGAAAAGTTCTTGTAGTGTTTGTTCTTTATAGTGGGTTTGATTTGCCTTCAGATTTAGATAAACAAGCATTGGACAGAATAAATCATCTATTTTATTTGCTGAATATATAGAATAATACTTTGTCCTGAAGAAATAATCTGAATTTCCTACACTATTAGAGAATACACTATTAGAAAATAAGAACTCATCAAAACTGACGAATGCGATTCTATGTTTATAATCAAATTGTGGACAATATTTGTCAAGTATGCTAAAAGCATATCTTTTGAATCTTGCTACAGCACGATACAAAGGATGCTCATTTTTATAACTATTATAAAGAATCAACATATTAGGATCATTAAGTTTTTCAATATTGTAGATAGGGTTATTAAATGTGCTTTGCTTATATGCATCGTTTACTTTGCATATTGAAATCTTCCCTTTAGTATCTTTCGCTAATTGGGAGAATGGGCTAATAAACTCATATACAGCCTGTTGTAAGAACTTATCAACTATTTTTTTGTTATACTCAAAGTTATTACCATACATCCTTAATGGAGTCTTAGCGAAATCAAGAACTTTTATTGCTGTATATTTGGGCAGTAAATTTTTAGTGTAATCTTCCTCGTTTATAAAACTGATTATTGTTTTTACCTTTAATATCTCAAGAAAACTATGAAATTTAGTGGAATCAATCCACTTAGGGTTTATTAAATAGATATTCATACTATCAAAAAAAGTTGTTTGTTTCTACTATTTGTTTTGTTATTTCTCCTGCCATTCCACCACTTGCTGATAATCCTTTCTTATTCAAAGAAACGATGATGCTGTATTGTGGATTGTCTGATGGATAGTAGCCACAGAACTGTAAGCAGTAAACTGTGTTATCTCCATCTTCCTTTACAATGGCAACTCCTTGTTCTCCCACAATGGGGATTTTATCAGAGAAGACTTTGGTAGTAAGTCTTTTTTGTATAAGTAATTGCTGGATAGTGGCAATATTCTCCTTGCTTGCTATTTGTTCTTTTATAATGGTAGTATCCTTCTTATGAAAAGTGGGCTTTACCATCTTACCATTATTGGCTATGGCATTATAAAATGTAAGTATCTGTAAAGGTGATATCTGCTGATTCTTTCCATTTACAAACTTGGCAAGAGAAATATCATTGTAGGGATTTGGTAAGATTGCTTTGAAGCTATTTTGTGGTAAACCATAGCCCATATTGGTAATGGCTTTATAGAACCTGTCATACTCCTTGCCAAATGCTTGCTTAACTGTTAAGTATGTAGCGATGTTTGATGATAACAAAAAGCCTTGCTGTACGCTTGTCTTTCCATTTCCTCCTCTAAGCCAGTTGTAATCTTTTAGCAGATAGCCGTTTATATCAAGCATTCCTGCTTTAGTATCAATACTGTCATTCAGGTTTACCTTACCTTGTTCCAATACTGCTAATAATGAAACTGTACGCATTAAGGCAGTTGGTTCTGACAATTGTCTTATTGCTGGCTTGATTCCTGATTTAGTATTCATCAAGTTTACCATTGCCTTAATCTCTCCAGACTTACAATCCATTATTATTATCTGTCCATTAATAGCATCTATCTTTTTGATATTCTCTTTTAAAATGGAACTGACATGATTTTGTAAGGTGGATTTAGCTTGTAAATGTGAATTAATCTGTTGAGCATACCCTTGGTTGGCAAAGAATAATATACTCATAGATAGTAAGTTAAATATCCCTTTTTTCATAGCAGGAAATTGTTGTATTTGTTTATCCAAATAAAAAGCCGAAGAGTTTAAATAAAAGTATCAATCCACCTACGACTAAAAATATTTCGAAGATAACATAACCACAGCCCATTCCTCCAGCAAGAGCACCAGAAAAGAATCCTTCTCCTTTTTCTCCATCCTTGGAGTTTAGTGCACCTAAGATTCCAGCAATGATAGCTACAACAATAATGGTAGTCAACCACTTCATAATTTTGTATCTTGTGCTCACTGTTTCCCAGAAGTAAGCGGTTAATATTTAGGTAAATGGAAAAAGCGTGGGAACTATTGTTATTATTGTCGAGAGGCTCTGGACTGCCTGTAACTGAATAATAAACAATAGCCCACGCATTGAGGTATATTATTCCCTTAGTTAAGGGTACAATAATCCCATGCGTGAGCGTTATTGCCACTATCCCCAGTTACAGAAATTGTCCAGATTTCTCAACAGGATAATATCAAAACGCTCTTTTAAAAGTTGAACTCTTTATAACGCACATCTACACACAGACGTACTGGAAGTTCACTGCAAAGATAGATAAATTTTCTTATTAAATGTTTCTTTCTTGCAAAAAGTTTGTATAACAGAGTGATTTTTCTATTTTAAGGGTGTTTTTTGTTTGTTATTCAGCATATGATGACATTTTTAGTATGGGGTGTATAAAAGAATTATTCTCTGAAAAAAGTCATTGCTTAGAATGTAAGACAGTCGTAGGTTTCCAAGATTTCTTCCTTACGTAATCCAAGATACCGTTTGGTAATAGCTACAGATGAATGGTTGAAAAGCTCCATTAGCTTGATCAGTGCCAGTTCTGCATTGTCACTATTCATGTTATAAACTTGTCTTCCAAATGTTTTTCTCAAACTATGGCAGCTGAAATGTTTTATTTTCAGTCTGTACCTCTGTTTGAGTTCTTTGAGTATTACGTTGATGCGTTGCACGGTGAAAACTGTACCTTTCTGACTAACAAGGACAGGAGCTGCAATGCCAAGAGGATTGATATGCTCGTAACAGTCTTTAATATGCAATTGCAGTTCTTTGTTAAGGCGTATAGTTCGCTGCTTAGCTGTCTTACGTTCGGTTATAGTAAACTCTGAAACACCAAGTATCTGCTTCCATCGTAAGGTTAGAATATCAGATATTCTTAATCCTGTAAAACAACCAATCGCTATAAGAAGCGAAATCTTATAGTTCTTGTCTTTTGTCAGTCTACGTATTAAGTTCATGGCTTCTGACCATTCAAGATAGTCTGCCGTTGTGTTGCTATATTTCAAACTCATAATAATATTCTTTTATGTTGGGTTTATAAGGAAAGTGAACATAATTCTGACAGCCCCTTTGTTAAGTGATTGATTATCAGAATAACGTTCACTTTCTCTATTAGTGAATATAATCAGAGGTAGTTTTCCTCTTTCAATGTCTCACACATCATCCAACAGCAGTCTTTTACTTGAAAGCCGTATTTGGGTTCAAGTGTAAAGAGGAATTCTTCAAAATCATTATATCTGTAGGATTCTTCAATCTGCTCTTTCGATAGATGTATCTTAATTACAGTTGCTGTACTGAAATCAAGAATTACGACATAATTAGTTTCCATCACAATATCCTCCCTTCTTCACGATAACTGTAATAGCTATCTACTGACATGATTATATGGTCAGTAAACCGTATCCTCATAATCTGACAAGCTTTCTGTAGTTCTCTTGTAAGCATATCATCTTGTGGGCTGGGCTTTAAGTTACCAGTTGGGTGATTGTGAGCAAATATTATCTGCGTGGCATTGGTCAGTAATGCCCCTTGTAGTATTATCCTCACGTCAACGGCAGTTTCTGTCAGTCCTCCCTCTGAAATCGTGTTATAAGCAATAACTTCATTTGCTTGGTTGAGATATAACACCTTAGCATATTCCCTGTACTCTATTGTTCCCTCTTTGAATGTAGGAAGTAAGATATTATATGCTTCCTCTGAACCAAAAACCTTGCTTTGTTTCTTGCAGGTCGGTTTGTATTGTAGCGTTACCTCTGCTACCTTGAAATCCATGTCCATAGTTGTAATGTATGAATAAGTTGTTGTTAAAATGGCAGTTCTGCATATTCTTCCTCGCAGATGGTTGCACAAACCTTGTCGTATTGCGAAAGACCTGTGCCATTAGCGAATATCTCCTTATAAGCATTGCTGTATATACCGTATTTGCGTTGGTCTGGTGTCAGCATACTGTCGAAATCCTCCATAAGGCTTCTTATCTGGTATAGCATTTTAAGACAGCCCTCTCTGTGTGGCATATTGCATAACTGCTCCTGTAAAGTATATATAAGGTGTAGAGCCTTGTCTATCTCTTTATTCATCGTGTTGTGTGTATAGTTTACCAATTAAAAAGGGAGACACCCATTGCAGAATGTCTCCCCGCTCTCAATCAACAGTTCACTTATCCAATGAACCATTTATATTTCTCATCACCATGTAGGGCATTGTTGATGCCAACCGCTACCTCCGTGGTATTTACCGCTCTCTGCAAGTAGGTGTCAATATAACTTCCCTTGTTGGATTCCGTAAGCAGATTGTGGAAGTCCCACATAGACAGACTGTCGTCGTTGGCACCAAAATCAGGATTGCTGTAATAGCCACGACATACGCTGTTCACTTGGCTGTCCGTAATCAGCAAGCGTGGTATCTGTTTGGTATATCCTTGCGGTAAGGCTTGGTACATTCTCATTCTGCCTATTATCTGTGCAAACTGTGTTTCTGTGAGAGAAGTATTTGAGAGAGTCTGCATTAGGTGTATATCCTTAGCTGGATTAAAGTGGTAGAGTAACTCCATCACACTCTTATATAAGTCACGAATGCTCATTACCTCGATAGATAGTTTGACACCATCACCTGTTAGCACTTGGTTACTGCACACGTTTACTCTCCAGCCTACAAAAATAGAGAACTTCTCTACACCTTTACTTGCCCTATAAAGGTTGAGGTCGTTGTAATTACGCACTCCACCCACACAAAGTTCAAGCTTCTGACCATTCAAGGTTTCATAAATCGTTGGGATAGTAAAAGCAAACGCCATACGCTGATAGAACTGTGTCTTTTCACACTCCAAGAGTTCTGACGCTTTCTTGCCTAATGCGTTAGGTGTTCTACCTCTTACTATATGAGAAACACGGATAGCAGGAGTATTTATCTGCTCGCCATGATAGAAGTCTTTGGCAGCATCATGTACACAGTTAATAAAGTCTTGATGTGCAATGGTCAGTTCTTGATTACCCCAAGTTGGGACGACACACGTACTGGCAAGTTCATCAAGTGAGATTGCGTTGGTGTTGGCTTCGAGGAAAGAAACACTGCTACCCTCCGTTGGGGTGTCCTCTATGATAACGGCTTCCTCTGCATCGCTGAAATCAAAGTTTCTGTTGTTTTGTGCCACAACAGCAGGCATTAATGTTACGTTGTTCATAACTGTAAATGATTAAGTGAATATTGATTGAAAATAGGCATAAATGAGAACAGACCGAAAGCGGATTACTCCAACTTCCAGCCTGTTACACATCATAAATCCCCTAAGATTATATAGAGGTTTATTCATAGCCTATTTTTCACTGTAGAAACCTCTGCTATTTTTCTTTTCCCTTTGTTTTGTGTGGAGGGGGAGACAAAGTGGGTATGCCTTTGTGTGTGAGTTTTGCATAACTGATGCTTGGATGATAAAGCACCTATGTTCTGATGATAAAGGGAGGACATAGCAAAAGAGGGGCATATTTTAGGATGACGTATATAGTGGGATATCCCCTTTATTACAGCATCTACATTTTAGAAGAGGAGGAGGGGTGTTCTCGTTTGGCAGCTATATATAGATTTAGTAACGAACATGGTTTGCAATATCATAAAAGTCCTTTTTGACTCTGGTCCATATCTGTTCACTTGTTGGCTACTTATGCCTTTTTGAACTATCTCTGTGTATTTCTCCTTATCTTGACTTTACTAATCTCTTTGTACACTTTTAGACATTTTATCACCTATTTTCTATGTTAACCTTTTGAGTTGTATTCTCTGACAAATTCAGTAAATTCAGATGTTTCAAAACCTATAATAGGCTCTACCATAATCTTCGTCATAATCTCTTCTTGCACAATGTGATTCTATCCATCCTCAATGTGAGGGAGCACATTGTATTTGGATGATAGTTTCTTTATAAAGAGTAATCTTAATCTAATAGTTTTCATTCTGTAGTAAATTTTGGACTGATGAGGTAATAACCTCTTTCTTTTGCTTTCCGTTTCTCTGTAACTTCGAAGTATTGACAAATATCTTTTGCAGTGATAGCTTTACTCTTGGGAACTCCTAATAAATTGTGAATTCGCTTTAGCTCTTGCTTTATAAAAGAAGAAGCATACCAATGCCTTGAAATAAACGAATTATAGATCATTCTAATTACATCTGAAGATTTAGCCTTTTTCTCATGTAAGGTAAGTATTATCTTCTCCCTAATTGATTTAGAATTATAATTAAGTTCCTCAATCGTCTGTTTCCCTAACACCTCCCATGCTTTTACAATGAAAGAATCTATGTGACGAAGTTCATCTCGGTATTGCATTGCCATTTCTGTCTCGTCTTCTTTTAGAGCTTCCAACTGGTCTACAATTCGTTTCCGTATATCTTTGATAGGTAAAGTATTATTTGTAATTTTCAATCGATCATAATCACCGTATCTATAAGTTATGTTTGAGGTGGTTACTTCAAAATATCCACATTCATTATATCCTTGATAGAGACGTGTATAATCATGGTACATCACCCTTACCAATTCTTCGTGGATATAGTTGTCTATCTTGAAAGCATCCTCTTTGCTGTAATCGTTAAGGAAT
The DNA here is from genome assembly GCF_000144405.1 of Prevotella melaninogenica ATCC 25845. Taxonomy (NCBI): domain Bacteria; kingdom Pseudomonadati; phylum Bacteroidota; class Bacteroidia; order Bacteroidales; family Prevotellaceae; genus Prevotella; species Prevotella melaninogenica. Next base: position 1,075,215 of record NC_014371.1, on the reverse strand, counting down.
CTGTTGTAAGGCAACACATTCATAGCATCATTGAAAGCCGCCCTTCGGTTGATATCTGTTTCACAGTTCTTGAATGTTCTAAAGTTCTCATATATTTCCTTATCGCATTGATACCGTATGATAATGCTCTTCTTGTCTTTTATTGGGATTCTTTTATCGAAATTACTGATATGGTAGATGGCGTTAGTTCCATTACGAAATCTCCCTGTTATCTGCACTGCATCCATATAAGGGTCTATCATTGTGTAATCAGCGGTGTAACAATCGGTAATCATCACAACATTTGGATTTTCATTCAACTCTATATCCATAGCATTGTAAAAACGGCTTGTCATCCAGTTGTATTTTGCCATGTATTTCTTCTCCCAGTTTTCGTGTGCGTTGCTAAACTTCTGTGATTTCAGTTTATCCACACTGTCGGCAGAACAGAACACCGCTGATTGATCCCTTAATCCAAGTTGTTCCATCATAGCAAGGATAATGTCTGTGGAGTTTACGAAAAAGAAAACTGGTCGCTCGTCCAGTTGTAGTAACAACTGCCGTGTTCTCTCCAGTACATTGTTGGTGGTACAAACCGTTATCGTTTTTTTGTAGTTGAAGTCGGGATGGATGATGAGAATATCAAAATTCTCAAACCGTGAGTCTGCAAACTCTGATGGAGGTGTAGCAGAAACCATAGCTTTGTCTTGACACTCAAAGAAGAAATCCATTGGCAGTGATATGTTTTTACGATAGCCACAGTCTCTAACAATCTTCTGGCACTCATCGAACAATAGGAAATAACCGTCTGTCCGAATATCTATCCCCATCTGTTCAAATGCTGTTCTCACTTTGTAGAAGCTCTCGGGAGTGGTCAGTATCTTTATCTTCTTGTTCCTGTCTTGGGATTTGATGATGTAGTTAACAATGTCTTGGGTATAGATGCCCTCGTAAACTCCAAACAGATTGTCATTTTTATGTTTTGGGGCACGACACTTCCCATATATAACAGGTCTGTTCGGCTCTATGATGATAGAGTTTCGGGCAGACCGAATTTCTCCGTAAGTTGCTCCTATGCCAGTAAGTGTCTTGCAAAGGATTGTGTTAGTTGGAATCAGTGGCAGGACTTCTGAAAGATGTTGTACCTTGCCATAGCTCATTGAAATAGTAATTTCTTTTTTCATAATTTCTTGTTTTATGGAGGAGGGAGCTTCCCCCCTCTTCCTGTTATTATTTAGATAGTTACATCGTAATCTCTTAGTAGCTCTACATTCTCATCAGTTCTTGGGATTTGGAAGTATATTGTTCCTTTCCTCAACACCTTTTGGGCAGTTATATAATTAGATCTTTCTCTAAAAAGAGGTGTGAACTGGATACCCCAGTGTTCTTCCAGCATCAACTTCAGCACTAAGAGGGCATAATTGGTTTCCTCTTTCAAAGGTTGAGCTTCCATAGGTGAAGTGTCAAAATCAGCAACCTCACCTGATATGAGGTAGTTCATCAAACCTTTAAAACTTGTGTCTTTGACTTCGTACCTAAATCCTGTCACTTGCTTACTCTCAATCCAAGCACATGGCTTGTTGCCCTTCCCTGTATAGAACTTGACAGATAATTTCTGTCCTGCTTTCATCATTGCTTGCAGTTGGTTGTAAGCTCCAATGTTGTCATACTGGTTTTGTGCTTTCTGTAAAGTCGGTAATGTGAATGTTCCTTTATTCATGCTTTTGTTGTTTTGAGTTCCTGTACTTGCAGATGTCTCTGCGTTATCTATTCTTAGGTCTAAAGTTTTGTTATTCATCTTCTTTGTCTTTAAGGTTCTTACATCAGAGGTGAACCTGTTACCTCACAATCACTTAGACAGCGCGCTTGTCTCGTGATTGCGATGCAAAGGTAAGGGGAAATTAAGGAGAAAGAAAGTAAAAAAGGCTTGAGGGTTTTAGGGAACTTTTTACAATGGAAAATTCCCTAAAACCTAAAATAATGGATGATAGTTACTTACTCGTCAACTGGAGAAAAGTAGAAAGAATGGCGTACTTGGGGAATCATGGTACATTTCTTTATGTGGTCTGATAAATCCTTTCCCACATCAAATGGTATGGCAATATGTTCTACTCCCTCAACCATAATCTTTTGATATTGGGCAATTTCGTATTTCTTACAGACTTTCTCTAATGTTGGTTTACATCCATACCAATAACGTTCATCCCTTGTCAAATCAGCCAAGTAAAGGAATTTACCTATAAAGGACTTTCTACCTCGTTGTGATTTGTGAAGATATTGATCAAAGAAGTGGCTGTATAATTCTGTGGAAAATTTCATTCTTGCAGTTGTGTAGCGTTCTATATCCTCTTTGATATCTTTAGAAACAAACGTATTATTATTTACCCAGTCAAATGGGAAATCTTGTTTTAGAGCAGAAAGTAAGGCTTCACCTACCCAAGGATTTCGAGTTGACAACTTCTCTTTATTAATCCTTATATCGAGACAGAAATTCTCTATATCTGTTTTTTCTAAGGATTTGATAAGTTTTTCAATATACTGCTTTGTGCTTAGTTCCTCAAATATGGTGACACTTCTAAAGGCATCTGTTGCATAATCGATGATAAACAAATGTAGATACCAGAATTTGATAGGGTCAAGTTGCCATTTCGATAGTTGCTTTTGAATATGATTATTTCCAAGGAATAATTCGTACTTTTCTTGATTATCCTTGAATAACTTGGAAAATCTATTAGCAAAATGATCTGTCGCTGCCTTTTGAGCCAGTTCGATATATGAGGGATCTATAATTTCGTCCTCATTGATACGTGGTAAACAGTCCATTCCAGCTATAACAGCAATATATTCTGTTTTATTAATCTCAAATGTCATATCCTTTATCTTTTGATACCCTGCAAAGGTAATAAAAAGACTCCACCTGCATTAGAGCCGATGGAGTTTTCTTTGGGTGACATTTTCTAAACAAGGGGTATAAAACTTTTTTTCGTTATATTCTGTCACATTATTTCCCAAACACATATTTTACGACTTTTGCATTTGCCTTATTCTCATTCGAGAAGTCACGTTCAATATAAATGTCGGTTACTCGCATAGATTCGTCAATATGATTGAGGGCTTCGTGTACCACGTATTTGCTTACTCCGACCTTGTTAAGGGCAATGGTAGCCCAAGAATGGCGTGCAGCATAATATTCTAAATCCTCAATTTTAAGAATACTACCAATCTCTTTCAATCCCTTGTTGATGGCTTTGTTAAAGGCTTTCTCATTGACATAATTCTGGTAGAAATTGAATATCCGTTTGCCTGTTGTATCCTTGTACTTCTCAAACAAAGGATGCAACATCTTAGGAACTGTTACTATCATCTTAGCTTTATCCATTCTCCTGTCTCTCGTCTTAGTACGATAGTAAGTAATCGTATTGCCATCATATTCGGTTGCGTTAAATAAATCCACAGAATTTATTCCTATCATGCAAAATGAGAGGATAAAACAATCCTTTGCGAGATTGAAGCGGTTGGTGTGATGTATGCCTTTATAAACTGTCTGATACGGTAACTGCTCTATCTTACGGATTAATTCTGCTGTGATAGCTCTTTTTCGTGTTGCTTCCTGTTTGGGGATTTGGAAATAAACAAATGGGGTGTTCCTGATACGGATTAGCCCTTGGTCTGGCTTGTTGTATTGCTTTACAGCCTCCTTAAACAATCTACGAATGCTCATTAAGTAAAGGGAGGTACTGCGAGTGGAGGGAACACGCTTGCCTTTCTTCTTCAATTGTTCCGCTCGTTCTTTGCTTTCATTGAGTAAGAATGCCATAAACTCTTGCAGGAATTCACTTGTAATTTGATGTGTGTACAGCTTATCACTTTTGTTGAAACGGATGAGGCTGTTAAGTGCGGAGGTGTAGTTGACTGCTCCCTTTAACGTGGAATTGGCAATCCATCCCTTAGCGAACTGGATAAAATCTACAGGCTTATCGCTTTCCTCCCTGCTGGTCAGTCGGGCTACAATCTCGTTTACATCAAGCGCCTCTGTCTCCAAGTGCATTTCGTTAAACATCTTACGGTAATGCAGGATAAGTATGTCCGCTTCCTGTTTGATAAGAGAATCTTCCTTGATAGTAAACCTGTCAGTTAAATCGGCTTTTGTTGCAAACAGACTTGTGGAAATACGTTTTACCTTACGATCTTTCGTAAATCTGATGCGGACATTGTAACTACCATCTTGCCTTAACTTGTCTCTCTGAATTTCTGCTTTAATTGTCAGCATAATCTCTCGTTTTGAGGTCAACCTCGGGTCAACCTCGGGTCAACAGGAGGTCAACAAGTGGATAAATTAGCTGAAATTTTGCTCAAAATAGCGTGATATGTACGTTCTAAACTAAGGAGAAGATAGAGGGATTTTACAACAAATGAACCGTTATAGCCATCATAACCTACTGATGAAACTACTTGATTACCAACAAAAAAGAGCCTTACAGCATAGTGTAAAGCTCTTCTTTTCCCTTTGTGGACCAGCCTGGGCTTGAACCAGGGACCTCCAGATTATGAGTCTGTTGCTCTAACCAACTGAGCTACAAGTCCTGAATTTCGTGAATTCGGCTGCAAAGATAATGAAATAAATGGAAAAAGGAGAAAGGACGATAAGGAAATTTAATGTTTTAACACATTTTGTTTACCCAAACATGGGTTTATGGGTGATTTGGAGTACCTTTGCAAGAAAGTAAAAATGGCTTCGTAACAAGGTGAGACTATCTTTGCAGAGAGCTTAACACCGCTTGCAGGGAAATAAAAATACCTTTACAAGGAAGTAAACGAACTATAAGACAAGAGGATTGAATACAATATATATTAAGCGAGATGAGGCGCATGAATTAGTAGAACAGGTTGCAACCATAGGGTTCTTTGATGGGGTGCATCGTGGACATCAGTTCCTGATTAGTCGTGTCATTGACGAGGCTGAACGGTCTGGAATGGCATCGGCAGTCATCACCTTCGACCGACATCCGCGTCAGGTGCTGCAGGCTGACTACCAACCAGAACTGCTGTCAACACTCGATGAGAAGCTATTACTGCTCTCAAAGACACATATTGACAATAGTTTCGTACTGCATTTCGATGCTTCGTTGGCTGCGCTCTCAGCTCATGACTTCATGCAAGAGGTGTTGTGCAAACAGCTGAATGTAAAGAAACTCATCATTGGCTACGACAACCGATTCGGACATAACCGCTCTGAAACTTTTGAAGACTATGTTCAGTATGGTAAGGAGATGGGTATTGAGGTCATTCGTGCAGATGCCTTCCTGCCAAATGATGAGAAAGTGAGTTCTTCTGTCATCAGAAACGACCTCCGCGCGGGTAATATTGAGGCAGCCAACCGCCTTTTAGGCTATCCTTATACGATAGAGAGTCGCATCGTGAGTGGCTATCAGAATGGGCGCAAGATGGGTTTCCCTACAGCCAATCTCGATGTGAATGGTTGCCAACAGCTGCTCCCTGCAAGTGGTGTCTATGCGGTCATGGTGCGCTTGAAGGATTCTGTCGAATGGAAGCGAGGGATGATGAACATTGGGCATCGGCCTACTTTCAATGGCACAACCACCTCGATAGAGGTCAATCTCTTTAATTTCACAGGAAATCTCTATGGACAGGAACTCCTTGTAAGTTTCATTAGTAAGATAAGAGACGAGCATAAGTTTGACTCTTTAGAAGCCTTGGCACAACAGCTGAAGCAAGACAAAGAGCAAATCAATCGATTGTTTGATGAGACTTATCACATACAAGAGAATATTATTAATACACCCTAAGATTCGCAGAAATGAACAATAAAAACGTTTTGAGCGCAACGCTCTATGTCATCTTATTTGTTTCACTTTTCATCTTGATACAAAGTCTTTCTTTCAAAGGAGGTAAGGAGCTTGTAAGCCTACTTGGAGGGACAGAGGCTGCTGATGGGGATTATCTGACTAAAAATGGTGAGACTCTTGCCATAACGGCAGTCATCAGTAGTCTTGCAACTTTAATTCTTTTCATCGCTACAAAGTGGGCACCTGTATCAGGTAACTATTTGAAGACGCGTCCTTGGGCTGTCCTCATGTGGTCGGCTCTCATAGCTTTAGGTTCGATACTCCCGCTGCAATTCCTTGCCGAGAAGATTAATCTAACGATGCCAGCGGGCACAGAAGAGATGTTTGAAAGTATCATGAAGGTGTCTTGGGGCTATGTTGCCTTGGGCTTAATGGTGCCAATAGCCGAAGAGATAGTCTTCCGAGGTGCAATTCAGCGCGTACTGCAAAACGTGTTAGGCGAACGCAAACGATGGATAGCCATTGTCGTTTCAGCCCTCATCTTCGGTATTATTCATTTCAATTTAGCACAGGGCTTACACGCTTTCTTGATTGGTTTGCTATTGGGTTGGCTCTATTCAAAAACGGGGAGTATTCTGCCAGGTTTCGTATTTCATTGGGTGAACAATACGGTGGCTTATCTAATGTTCAACCTCATGCCACAGATGAACGATGGAAAACTCATCGACTTCTTCCATGGCAACGACCGCATGATGTACGGAGGTCTGTTCTTCTCACTCTGTATCTTTGTTCCAGCACTGTTCCAGTTGTGGGTAAGAATAGAGAAAGGAAATAATTAACACACATAATCTGTTAGGAAACAACATAATTCTTATTTATATGTTGCTTCCTAACATCTTTTATTTTCTTGTTGTCATCTTTTCTTTCTTTGTAAGTTAACGTAGCCCGCTACGCTTGCGTTACAAAGGCAGTCAATCTGTTCGATAATAAAACAAAAATCTGTTTAGGCTCTAATGAGCGATAAGGGTTAAATGTTTTTAAGTAACTTTCTAATGGTAAGTATGCAACTATTCGTTGGAAATGTGTAACTTTACAGGTATGAAGACGATTAGTAAAGAGATTGATTCACGATATTCGGCTTGTCCAATTCGTCAAGTGATTACTCGCATTGGTGATAAATGGTCAATGTTAGCCCTCTATATACTCGGTAAAGCGGGTAAGGAAAAGATGCGTTATTCAGAGATTCATTCGTATATGCTCGACTGTTCACAGAAGATGCTCTCTCAAACATTGAAGAATCTGGAGAAGAACAAACTGGTAAACCGCAAGGTGTATCCAGAAGTTCCACCGAGAGTAGAGTATGGTCTAACCGAATTAGGACGTTCGTTTCTTGGTCCGCTTGATGCTTTATTTGACTGGGGAACTAAGAATATGGATAAAATGGTAAAAGATTAAATAGGTATGGTAAATACAAGTTATTCAAACACTACGACTCAAATATTAAAAGTAAAGACAGAGCAAGTAGCCTACAGACAGTTAGGTGATGTGAAAAATCCTCCACTTCTTTGTCTCAATCACCTTGCAGCAACATTAGATAATTTCGACCCAGCAATAATGGATGGGTTGGCAGAACATTTCAATGTCATTGGAATTGATTATGTCGGCGTTGGTAAGTCTACTGGCAAGTCACGTCTTACGATTGAGGAAATGGCAGACGACGTGATTGATTTTGCTGAGGCTTATGGTCTTAAAGACATTCGTCTTCTTGGATTTTCATTGGGTGGGTTTGTTGCACAGCAGGTTTTGCTTCGTGCGCCAGCCTTAACCACGAAGGCTATTCTTGCAGGAACAGGCGGCGCTGGTGGTGTAGGCATAAAGAATGTAGCGAAGATTACGTATTGGGATATGTTCAGGGCTTTCCTCACTGGTCGTGACCCTAAGTATTATCTCTTCTTCCCTATGATTGAGCAAGGCAAGAAAGCAGCGAATAACTTTCTGAAGCGCATTGCACGTACAGAGGACAAAGATGACAAGATAAAGCTTTCTTCTTTCCAAAGACAGCTAAGAGCCATTGACGTATGGGGCAGCCGAGAGAAAGACGATTTGTCGAAAATCAAGATTCCTGTATGGGTTGTCAATGGTGATAATGACAGAATGGTCCCTACGCCTAATTCGTATGACTTAGCAGAAAGACTGCCCAATGCTCATCTGACGATTTATCCAGATGCAGGTCATGGAGGTGTTTTCCAATACCATGAGGTGTTTGTTCCAGAAGCAATAGAGTTTTTTAAATAGTATAAAGATATGAAAGCAATACAGATAGACGGATATAAGAAAGGTGATGTTAAGGTTGCCTTACGTGATATAGAAATGCCAAAGGTGGGCGATAACGACTTGTTAGTAAAGGTAAAGGCTGCTGCTGTCAACCCATTAGAGTTGCTCATTGCACATGGAGATGTGAAGATGGTTGTACCTTACCACTTCCCATTGACCATTGGAAATGAGATGTCTGGTGTGGTAGAGCAGGTTGGAGCGTCGGTAAAGGACTTTCAGGTTGGCGATCGTGTGTTCGGTAGACTTCCTATCAATCGTATCGGTGCCTTTGCTGAGTATGTTGCAGTAGATGCTGCGGCAGTTGCCAAAACACCAGATTACCTTTCAGATATAGAGGCTGCTGCTGTACCATTGACCGCACTGACAGCTGAGCAGGCGCTTGACATTCTCAAGTTAAAGTCAGGGAATAGTTTGTTTATTTCTGGTGGCTCTGGTAGCTTCGGTGCTATGGCTATCCCTTTGGCAGCAGCACGTGGATTGAAGGTTATTACCAGTGGTGGTGCAAAAGCCAAAGAGCGCACGATGGAACTTGGTGTGAGCCAATATTTTGATTACAAAACAGAAGATTACACCAAAGAGTTGAAGGATATTGATGGTGCAATCGATTCGCTTGGTGATAAAGAGCTACCGAGACTTTTCTCAGTTCTTCGAGAAGGTGCAACGCTTGTCTCTTTGAAAGGTATGCCTAATGGCAGTTTCGCTAAGTCGTTCGGTTTGCCGCTCTGGAAGCAATGGCTGTTTAAGTTGGTTGGTATGAAGAATGAGAAGTTGGCAAGCAAACGAAATCAGCATTATCATTTCATCTTCGTGACCGCTGATGGCGCACAGTTACGCAACGCAACAGCTATTCTTGAAGCTCGTCAGATACGCCCAGAGATAGGTAATGTCTATACGTTAGAACAAGCAGAAGAGGCTCTGAGCGATGTTGCTAATCATCGCTCACAAGGGAAGGTTATTATCTGTAATTCATAATTATTCGAACAGAGTTCTCATCAGTAGGTCAGAATCATGATTACTATCGTGGTGTGTGGTTTATTGCTTCAAGTAACTTGGGAACTTGTGCTCTACTCTAAACCACATTCTTATGTTACCTTGTCTCCAATACAAGCAAATCGGGGCTGTTTTTTTCTGTTTATCAGTGAACTCTATGAGAGAATGTGCAGCAACTTTAAGTTTGAAAAATCGAACTTTGAGCTTTGAAATATTATTACAATCTTCTCGGCGATAAGGCGAGAAAAAGGGCAAAATATATACGTTTTAAGTGTTGTTGTAAGTAGTTTGCTGTCAGGTAGTTGTGAAGGTCGATTTGAAAAGGTGCTTAGTAAGGGTTCAAAAGGGCGTTAGTGAGAGGCTTAAAGGGCATCTTTTGCACGTTAATTGGGCGTTAATTCAGAGGCAAAAGAGGGTAGAATAAAAAACAGTTGTGATTTTATTATTACAAAAGTACGAAGCAGTCATTATTTCTTCAGATAGAAATTAATAGCGAAGGGGCAAACTTCGAATGCTGTAGCGATAGACTACTCAGCTGAAGTTTGCCCCTTTCTCCTATTTATATAATAGGGTTCAGAGAATCACAATTTAGTATTTGCATGTTCAGCCCCTTACATATTCTCGCACTCCTCGTTCTCATGAACAGGGATTTTAGCCTCCTTTGTCGTCTTTTCTGCCTTATAACCGAACTTCTCAAAAGCCTTCTGAAGCTTCTCCTCATTGGTCTTCTGGGCATCGTAGGTTACATAAACTTTCTGTTCTTCTACACTTGTCTTAATCTCCTTCACACCCTTTGCAAAGCGGAGATTGTTCTTTACTTTCGCCTCACAGTTAGCACAGTGCATCTGTGGAGTAGTTGTGAAGATAACTGTCTTAATGTCTTTGGCTGTTGCAATCATGGCTACCATGAGCATCAGCATTGTGAAAATAGCTTTTTTCATAATTGTTCTTTGTTTGAGGGAGACGTCCGAAAGCGTGTTTCAAGACGTCTCTCTGTGTTGTCGTTTATGTTATTCTATTGTGAAAAATGTATGTTTACTGTCGTTTACCGAGGTTCAGACGGATACCAACATATGCCATTGCACCCTCTACAGGACCATAGACCATTGTTGGTTCGAAGCTGTTAGCCCATGGATTTTGATAACCAATGATTGGGTTCTTCTGCTTATAATTGGTAAGGTTTTCCCCACCTATGTAAAGCGAGAAGTGGCGGAAGTAGCGTGTCACCTGCCCGCTAAGCTGTCCATAGGCTTTATAGCTGCCCGCCCATGAGCGTTCGCCCGATGCTAAGGTGTAAGATTCTGGCATTCTACCACCTCCGTTCAAGGCTGCAGTAGCATCAAACTGCCAAACTCCTAAAGGTGTTTTATAGCTGAGCGTTAAGAGTCCTTTGTAACGACTCTGTAGTGGTTTCCACATCAGTTTTCCTCCATACGTCGCCTTCACGAGGTTGTATCGGTAGGCTGCCGTCAGTTCAAAGCCCTTGAAAAGAGGGTAGGAAGCATCGATTTGGAAGGTGTGCGAGAAGCTCTTTCCATTGAGATTGGTGATATGTAGCTCCTGTGGATTACTGTCATAGTCAATCAACATCTGTGAAAGGAAGTGCGTGTAATAGTAATCAGTATTGATTTTCAGCATCTTATTTCCTATTGGAATGTTGAAATTAAGACTCGCACCATAGTTCCATGCAGCCTCTTGATCAAGCTTATCGATGATGAGTCGGCGACCCGAAGCCATGAGGTAATTGTTCTCTGCCAAAGCGTGCGGACTGCGATAGCCCTTACCTGCAGAGAGGCGAAGGGTCAGGAAGTCAGCTGGCACCCATTTCAAGTGGAAGCGAGGAGTGAAGAACGTACCGTAAACATTGCTATGGTCGACGCGCAATCCTGCCATAGCGATGAAGCGACTATGCAAGTTATAGGTGTACTGAACGTATGCGCCCGGTGTTGTTTCGCTCTCAATACCACGTGTGAGCGGGTAGATATTACCGTAATCAGAAGGTACAGCCGTTGCTGGGAGTGTCAGCGTCTGATGCAAGTAATCATGGTTGAGACTCAAACCAGCAGAGAGATTGTGCTCATCGGTGAAGTTTGTCTCAAACATAAGTGATGCATAAGCATTCTTTTCGTTGACATCATACTGCTTAATACCATATTGCGCCTGCTGCTTGTGCATAGAAACATTACCCATCAAAGCGATGTTTGTGGCGTGTTCCTTATTGAGAACAAAGGCATGTTTCATATAAGCCTCGTAGCGGTCGGTGCCGATATCAATGCGATAAGGATTCGTTGCAGCAGCATGAGGAGTCTGACCACTCACGCGATCTTCCTTCAACAGCGACAAACCAGCATGTAAGATATAATCGCCCTTCTTCCAAAACCAACGGTTCTGCAGGTTATATTGTCTCACCTTTGGGGCATCTTGGAATCCGTCTCCGTTGCCATCATGATGTAGCCAGTTGTTCTCATAGTGGGCAAGGATTTCCGTACTGAGGTTCTTGTTACCATTGATATGAATGTTACCATCCGCATTTGCCTCGAATCTTCCCACCGTATTGCCATAGAGGTTGACGCTCATACCTGTTGGATCTTCAGGTTTAACGTATTCTACATTAATCTGACCTGTCATCGCTTCGTAGCCATTCTTGACAGATGTATTACCCTTACTCACCTGCATACTCTTCATCCAACTGCCTGGAACATAGCCCAAACCGTAAGGGAGGGCAGCACCACGAAAGTTTGGAAGGTTCTCGGTCAGCATCTGAACATACGTACCACTAAGACCAAGGAGTTTGATTTGTTTGGCTCCTGTTGTCGCATCCGAGTAGTTTACATCTACTGAAGCATTGTTGACAAAGCTCTCACCAAGGTTACAGCAAGCTGCCTTGAAGAGTTCGTCACGTAGGATGTCTTTACCGTTGATGGCTCCAGCTAATGAGTGCACAGAGGCTCTTCGCGTTGTAACGGTCACGTTATCCAATGTCTGATCTTTCATGGTTGCGGTCGTGTCGACAGCAGCTTCCTGTGCGGTAGCAGGTAGGACAGACAGCAAGGTCAGTCCTGCTAAATATATAATTTTATTCATTTCGTTTGATATCCAGTTGTTATTTAAAATTTATAAAGCCTGTGTTGGTATCAGAATGGGAAACATACTGATACGCTTTTTTACCCGAACACACTTGTGTAACAGGTACGATAAACCTTCTGTTGCCCATTTCATGAGGAACAGAAAACAACCAAAAATCAAATGATAAGTGTCGTAAGTAATCGGAGATATTGGCGTGGCGGACTATGCCAGAGCAACGACAATATCCTCTCTGGGGCCTTTGTCAAAACAGGCAAAGGCAATAATTGACAATCACTTACGAATTGTGGGAGAAGAGAAAGCTGTATTGGTTGAATCTGGTAAAAGTCATTGTGCGCCATGTCTGTGGGCGACAAGCTTTTTACCTCAATCTTCATGCAATTTTTTACACCGTTATCATTGCAATGACCTTTATCCTCCATCTTAGCAACAGACACATTGCCAGTATGTGCGCACACCACTGTCATGATGCCCGAACCAATCCATACTATCATCGTTGACAATAGAAGGGATAGTAATATGTCTGTCGTTTTTCTCATAAACTTGGCCGCAAAGTTAGATAATTATTTGTAACTTTGCAAATATTTTAAAGGTTATTTAGATGTTTCGTTCGTTCTTTAACAGGAGTTTTTACGAGAGTGTAAGTATTATTCTCGTAGCCCTCTTATTGTCATCTATTGCCAGGCGTAACCTCTCGTTGACAAGAAGACATATACAAAGATGTGCCGTAGATGTTACTGAAAAGTCTTATTATCAGTTGGACGTTGATGGTAAACCAGCAGCTTATTTCTCCAATTATACCGACTCCACCTTTGTAGATGGTAGTCTGCCAGGTGACTCTATACGCTCACGTATGTCCGTAACAGAGGGCTATTGGGTGAATAAACTCCCCATTTTGCCTTCTTGCTTTGGGCGTATAGCTGTGATAAGGCGTCATTATCCTTCCACAATTATCAATCTGAAGGATCAGAAGTTGCGTCAGGTATTGATGTACGCATTGATGAAGATGGATATAAAGTTAGTGGGTTTACAGTCCAAGCGCAATGAAACTGCCTATTATTTGCGTGTTCATAGTGTGCAAGACTATGGTTATAACAAGATTGCCGATTATCATACAGCGGTGGTTCATCAGATAGATTCATTGCAAAGGATTATACACGTTTTGCAAGATATAAAACCTACTGCACGTCTTCGAATCCGTCAATTGAGTCAATACACAGCACGTGTATGGTATAAGCCCGGCGAGATAATGGTTTGTAATCGCTTGAATGATGAATCAAACCGATGGGCTCTTTGCTTGCAGACATCTGATTGTATGACTCCTTGGAGGATCTCTTCACGCTTCGGCAGAGAGCGAGGAATGCAAGAGAGTTTGCGTCACTTCAAGGCTTACTCGCATCCTGTTCTTGGCTTTCCAGCAGGAGCTTTGATTGATTCTGCGGGTTATTACGTTGGCGAGCAACGAGGAGGAAAGGCTGAGGGATATGGTCAGTATTATGGTAATGATGGTAGTTTTTATGATGGGCATTGGCAGGATGGCAAGCGAAATGGCTTTGGTATCAATGTTGCGCCACATGACTTTCTGAAGGTAGGGGAGTGGAAGAACAACGTATTTAAGGGCGAACGCCTCACTTACAACGCTGATCGTATCTATGGCATAGACCTTTCTAAACATCAACATGAGAAGGGGGAGCAGCGTTACAGCATAGCTTGGAGCAAGTTAAGAATCACTCATCTTGGTACATTAAGCAATAAGAAGGTGAAAGGCATAGTTGACTATCCAGTCTCATTCGCCTATGTTAAGGCAACTGAAGGGCGAACTTTACTCAACAGCTATTACTATTCTGATTACTTGGCAGCCCGTCAGCAGGGGATTAGAGTGGGCTCTTATCATTTCTTCTCAACCTTGTCTTCGGGCTATATGCAGGCTAACTTCTTCTTAAAGAAAGCTCGATTCCGGAAAGGCGACCTACCCCCCGTGCTCGACGTAGAGCCTACTGATGCGCAAATTCATGCTATGGGAGGTGCTGAAGTGCTGTTCAAACAAGTGAGGATATGGATGTCTATGGTATTTAAACATACGGGTCATCGCCCGATACTCTATATCAGTCAGTCGTTTGCTAACCGTTACATGCCATTGGCACCCGATTTGGGCGATAACTATCACATATGGATAGCCCGTTATGGCGAATATAAGCCCAACTTCAAGTTAGCTTACTGGCAGTTAAGTCCTGATGGTAAGGTGCGTGGCATCCATGGCGATGTTGATATCAATGTTTTCAATGGCTATCGCAACCAGTATGAGGAGTTCCTTAAACGCCATTGCTTCTAATATTGGAGAGTTGAAGACTGAACACACAAGATAAAACATGAGGTAATGAAAAACTGTCCCTATGGATTGATAGAGGGCTTTAAGGTGAGTATTCCCCCACCCGTTTACTCCTCGTTTTGTCAATATTTTTCCCTCCTTCGATTTTTATTAAGGCTTAATTGGCTTCCAATTAACGCCCTTTTAGCTTGCAAAAGATGCCCTTTAAGCCCCTTACTAACGCCCTTTTGAAGTCTTATTAGGTACCTTTTGGAAGACACTTCCGCAACTAATTGATTACAAAAGACTTACAAATGTGGTAAATTTTCTTGTTTTCAGCTCAGTCCCCAGCCCTTTTCATATGTGTTTTGTAAATATATTTCTAACCGAGAGCATTCGTGTTTACTAATTGAATGTGCGTTATTTAAATCTCACACACCACCAAGGAGCGTTGAATACTTTGAACTTTTTATGGGTCAGTCCTAAAACCCAGTTGCAAGCCTATACTCTTAAGCACACAATTTCATAAGCCTATATAAAAAGAAAGGAATATCTGTGACTCCTCTGAACTGCGCCCTGAATGCCTTAACCTTAGCATTGAATGACTCGGCATTTGCATTCGTAGCTCTGTTTACAAAGAAATTGAGTATGGTTTGATAATGATTTTCAAACGTGTCAATCACTGTGTAGAAATTGTCCACTCCCAACTCTTCAACTTCATTAAACCATTTTGCCAACTTCAGCCTTGCAGCATCCTTGATGCTCTTGATGTTATAAATATCGGTAAGTTTCATAGCCAAATCATATGCCTTTTTCAGTGTCGGATAATGTTCAAAGATGATTTCTGCCCTACCTTTCTGTGTTTCAGTCCACTTGGTCTTGTGCTTGGTCAATATGAACTTTGCTCTGGCAAGCAACTGCTTACGCGTGTCACCATTGCTGTATCTAAATGGTATATATTCCTTACCCTTACATTTAGCTTCTTTTATCTCCTCATTCTCTTTATCTCTTGCCATCCATCGGTAAGCGATACGCATGTCATCCAGAGCATCATAATATAGTTTCTGCACATGAAATCTATCATTGGTAATAAGTGCTTTGGGAAAAACAGCACGGGCTATGCGCATCATAGAAGATGATAAGTCGAGTGTTATCTCCTTGACAGTCTTTCGTTTAGAAAGGTTTATCTTCTTGAGAATCTGGATGACGTCCTCTGCCTTGGTCCCTTTAACCACAGCTACCAAAGTCCCTTCTCTGCCCTTTCCTGCCTTGTTGGTCAGAAAAGTATAAACCTCGCCACAGCTTAGACAGGTCTCATCAATACTTAGACTCTCTCCTATGTTATCTTCAAACAATAGCCAGTCTTGAGCATGATCCAACTGATCCCAGCTACGGTAATCACTGAAATGTTCCTTGTACTGTGTGGATAACAGCTTGCCATTTACGCCATAGTGCGAACCAATGCTTGCGATGCTCTCTGCAGTGGACTCAATTCTATTCTTTTAAAAAAGAAACGAACTCGGGAGATAGTCTACTACCCTCAGCCGTCAAATCATCATATGAATAAGTAAATATCTCTCCGTTGGAACTGTCACGCCACTTGCGACGACGAACATGGCGGTAAACTGCTTTGCCACGAAGGGGGAAGTCCTGAATAACACGCTCGCTGGTAAAACCATAACTGCTTACAGTGCCTAACTTATGATCTGACTTTTCCATAAAGTTACGCTCGTCAAGCCAAAAGTCAATCTGCGAAACACTCTCTTGAATATCGACAACATCAAAGTAGTCAGCAAGTACATCTGGAAAGATGCAACGTAATAATTGGTGATTCTTCATGATGCAAAGGTAATAAATACTTATGAAATTATGTGCTTAAGAGTATAGGCTTGCAACTGGGTTTTAGGACTGACCCCTTTTTATCCTTTGAACTTTGAGATTTGAACATTGAACTTTTTGATTTGTGCTTTAACCCTTGATTTTTCCAGTTGAATATTTTTCCTACAATGGTAATCATAATTCTGAATTTTGAATTCTGAATTTTGAATTTTGAATGATAGTAGTAATCATAATTATGAATTATGGATTATGAATTTTGAATTATAATGGTAATCATAATTATGAATTGTGAATTCTGAATTGTGAATTAATATTAGTTTTTGGTGGACATGAAAAAAGCTTAGAAAACTTATTACTAAGTATTTCTAAGCTTTGAAGTTGCGGGTGCAGGACTCGAACATGCGACCTCCAGGTTATGAGCCTGGCGAGCTACCAACTGCTCCAACCCGCGATATTAATTAAGAACAATTCATCTATGAACCGAGGTGCATTCCTGAATTGCGAGTGCAAAGGTAGTGGTTTATTACGAAACTACCAAGGAATTATACATTATTTAACAAACTATCCACTCTGCTTTTGCGGCTTCTAAACTCTCTTTGCTACCATTACCGTAGGTAACTCCGCAGGTGTGTGTACCTGCATTTCTGCCCATGAGAATGTCGAATTCGGTATCACCAACGACGAGGGTTTCGTGTGCTTCGATGTTGAAATGACGCAAAGTCTTAAGTACTGATTCAGCTGCTGGTTTCTTCTCGACAACATCGTCGGCAGCAATCAGATAAGTGATATACTTCGAGAGGTCTAATTCGTCCATCAGTTTTGCAAGCGTTCTATGGCTACGACTACTTGCAATAGACATCAGAATGCCTTGCGAAGAAAGTCTTTCCAACGTTTCAACAACACCCGGAAAGGCTTTTACAACACCGGGAACGTTCTTCACATTGAATATTTCGCTATACACTTCGGCACACTCCTCAGCCTGTTCATCCGTCATTGGGATGATTGATGAGAAATATTCCTTCAATGGTAAACCAATCGTTCGGGCGCATTCTTCACGACTTCTCATCGGTAAATTCAGACGTTCTATCGTTGCAAGCATCGTGTCGGTAATGAGCTTTTGAGAATCGCCAAGCGTTCCATCGAAGTCGAAGATGATGAGACGAATACCAGAAAGTATCTCTGGATTGGAGAAAAGGTCAGGGCAGTAGCGAGGCGTTCTGTTGCTATCACTCTTCATAGTCTCATCTTTCAGCTGTTTCTTTCGCTTAAGATAGCCCTTCACGCGTTTGTAGCCTTCCTTTCCAAGGATAGCGATGCCGCCATATTGAAAGCTCTTTGCCAGTCCGAAAAAGACAGTAAACAGTATGCCTTTCGTTGCCGTTGATACTGGGAAAAACACTTGAACGAATGAAAGAATATAAAAGGGAATACACATCAGGAGTACGATAACACCTGTGCGAAAAGACAATTTTTGGAGATAACTTTTAATAGACATAACTGCACGTAGCCTTATTTCAGAACGCAAATTTAGTTAAAAACTTCCTATTATCCGTCATTCTGTACACAATTAAATAATAAAAAGAACTTTGGTTCTTCAGTATTTTGGAGTGATAAGGTTTGCCACTTAAGGTTAGGTTTCTGACGAAATGTTACACGGAGAAAAGAAGAGGACGGGGGATTATTAAGCCCAAGCAATAAAAGTCACGGAGGCACCATTGGTGCATGGAGCGGCAGAGCTTGTTTGCCAATTCTATTAGCTATTTATATACAAAGTGTTTACCCCAAAAGAGTTATCACCCTACTATACCCTACACCTCCGTCGCTCTTTGTACCGTCGGCACCTCCGTGACATTGCGTTTACCTCCGTCCCCTCCGTGACTCCGTGTGCCTATTATATAAGACTTTTAGTTTATCACTCCATATTTCAAAAGAACCATAAACTTTTTACCAAGCCTCTCTATATTCTGTTTGCGCAGATTGTCTAAACGTCGGGGTCACCTTGTCTATAACGTCGTTCGGATTAGTGTTCCGCTCGTGAATGGCTTCACGGAACAGATTGGTTACTTTTCCAGACCACTCTTGCTCAGTGTTCAACTCTGAGAGATATTGCAGTTCGCGGAGTAAGTGAGCAAGGCATACCTGATGATTGAGAAAATGGAGTACAAAGTATGCGCTATGGCGGTCGGTAACGACAGTCATTTGTTCCAAGCTATCGCCAAATTTGTCTGTTAACACCTTCGATCCTCTTCCACCAGTACGGAAAAGCAATGTGTAATAAACAGTCTGTGCAATCCATTCCCAGTCGAGTCTTTTGTTACAGTACAAGCCGCTCTCATCGAAACCAACAACAGCTGATGCCTTAATATATTCTTTAATCTTATCAATCACAGGTTGCGCATTTTTCTTTGCCTCATTTGCTTCATTTGCCCAGTTCACCAGTGAGCCTTCGCTTGGAGTGAGTCCAAATACCTCACGCAAAAAACTTGCTATGCGACCGTAAGGAAGAAATTGCACGACACTCAGATAAACCACTAAGGTCTTTACGCTTGAATCATATACCACGTTGTTTGACCGCCGTCGTGGTGCCGCCCGAATACGTTCACCACAGTTCTTGCATACCATCACATAGTGTCGGATTTCCTTTATTACGGGCTTCAATTCTGGAATGGAAATAACCTGCGTCACATAATCAATCACACGTCCTGCATCTGATAAAGATTCTCCGCAACGAGTGCAATAGTTGGGTGCCTCATCGATTATCTCGTCAGGTATGGAAGAGCAAGACAACTTATGCCCATCATGCCCCTTTTGTCCTTCCAGATTCTTACCACTTGGCTTACGGAGGCTTCTTGTTCTTCTGATAACCTCATCCTTTATACGCTCCTTGCTTGGCGGAGTGCTACTGTTATTAGAATTTTTGTCAGGATTTTCATACTTAGCCAAGCGTTCCCGTAAGTTTATAAGTTCCGTATCTTTCTTGCGAATTTCAAGGTTCAGAGCATTTATGTTACGGTTCAATTTGATAATCTCGGCATACTGCTGATTGACAGTTCTACGCAATAATCGCATCTCTTCCGTCATGCCTTGTAATACTTTTGATATGTCCGTAACTCACTCTTTCATAAGTATAAAGGTACAAAGAAAATCTGAAATACGCAAGAAAAATAAGCATCTTTATGGCCTTTATACGAAGATTTTAGAGGAGAGAATACAGACTGATCGATACCGCTGAATAGTTACAAGCCTTTTTTCTCTTACTTTTATTTCTCTATAAGTCCTTCTACTGATAAAAAAACAGCTGATAAGCTGCGAGGATAACCCTCACACCTTATCAGCCGAATATATTTTAGCTTGTATTAGACGGTGCTAATACGCTTTGATGTTACTTCTTCTCCTTGTAGAGGTCCTGGCAAGTCTTCCAACCGAAGTGCTTGTAAAGCTCGTTCAGGCGGGTTTCACGTGCCTTGAAAGAAGCGAAGTCCTTCTTATCGTTCTCTGTCCAACCAGTCTCTGCCATAGCAGCAACACGTGGGAGGAGCTGGAAGAAAGCGAGGTCGCGACCGATAACATACTCAGTCCAGAGGTTTGCCTGTACACCCTTAACGTGTTTCTTCAACTCAGGTGCAGCGTCGTCTGGCACTGGGTTGTAGCCGTAAGTTGTCTCAACTGGGAGGAAACCACCGATGAGGGTCATCGTGTTATCCTTTCTCTGATAGTAGTCGAGATAGTAATAGTTTACTGGAGTCATGATGGCATCCAGGCCACGCTTAGCCGCCTCGATACCACCATTCACACCACGCCAGCTCATGACAGTTGTACCCTTGTCTACATCACCCTCAAGAATCTCGTCCCAACCGATGATGTTACGACCTTTTTCAGCCAAGTGCTTAGCAGCCTGATTCATGAAGTAAGCCTGCAACTGAGCCTCTGCAGGGAAGCCGTTAGAGCCCTTCAAGCCGAGACGTTTGATTTCAGCCTGACAGCGTGGACAGGTCTTCCAACGATCACGTGGAGCCTCATCACCACCGATGTGGATATATTTTGATGGGAAGATATCAACAATCTCATCGAGAACATTGTTCACAAACTCGTAGGTCTTAGGGTTACCAGCACAGAGAATGTCTGGGAATACGCCCCATTGCTCAGCCACTTTGTAAGGACCACCAGTACAACCAAGCTCTGGGTAAGCTGCCAATGCGCCGAGCATGTGGCCTGGCATATCAATCTCTGGAATAACAGTGATATAACGATCAGCTGCATACTTCACAACTTCACGCATCTCATCCTTTGTATAATAACCACCGTATGGGGTCTCATCAAAGAGTCCTGTCATACGACCAATAACTGTCTGCGCACGCTTTGAACCAACCTCAGTGAGCTTTGGATAGCGGTCAATCTGTGCACGCCAGCCCTGATCCTCAGTGAGATGCCAGTGGAAGGTGTTGACATTGTGAAGTGCCAACATATCGATAAACTCCTTGATGAAACTCATCTTGAAATAGTGACGAGCGCAATCGAGCATCGTACCACGATAGCCGAAGCGTGGATAGTCAACGATACGAGCTGCTGGGAAGGTTACGTTCTCTGCCTTCTCCAATGGTAATGACTTGCGAAGGGTCTGTACACCATAGAATACACCACGTGGAGTCTTACCCTCAACGATAATATTCTTACCCTTTACGGTGATAACATAACCCTCCTCATTCTCAACCTTTGCATTGAGTTTCAAGGTAATAGTACTTCCTTTCTTGTTCATACCATTGAGCGCAATACCAGTTGCCTCTTGGATATATTGCTTCAAGAATTCACCATTACGGCGCATAGCCTCATCGTTGCTTGCAACATTAATAACGGTGTTAGCATCCAAAACGAATGGTGTACCCTTCTCAGCAGTAATACTCTGTGGGAGAGGAACTACTTGATAGTTCGCATCTGTGGCATGAAGTGAGAATGTAGCCATCATCAATGCCACTGAAAGTAAGATTTTCTTCATCTCGATTAATATGATTTTTGTATTTAGGTTTTTATATTCTGGATTTCAACTATCCATGGACAAAGATACAAAAAATATCTGATTAAATGCTTAATGAGGGTGAAAAGTGTAGAAAAACTACTTATCCTCATTTATACAGTTCGTTTATCTTCCTTTCAAAATTAATTTATAAAAGTAAAATCATAAAGAGTTTCTCTCAAGTAATAGAACGCTCCTACAATCTATACTTCCGAACAAGACAACCTTTGAAAATAATTTTACTGTCATTCCTGTCATCTAAACAACAAATTTAACTCATTGGTTTACAAAGAGTTTACATGAAATGTTAAAAGTGACAGCAAATCAAAACAAAACTATTTATGTAAGATTTGCTGTATTTTCTCACTTGTTAGAGAGCCTTTATCCATCTAAATTTCGAAAGGACCATGTTTTAAATAACATCACCTTTTTTCAGAATCCATACTATATTCGGTATTCTTATTTATTCGCAGCATTCAGACTATCATTATTGAAAATATAATAATTCGCATCTCGATTTATCTTCCTTATTATCTCAAAAGCTTCATTTATACAGAAATCATACTCGTAGACTAACAGGGTATATATGTGGCAATATTCATTATAAATGTTTGTAGCAAATATCCCAGCATCATCTGTACCTAAAACTATTGGAGGAATTGGTTTCCCTTCCTTCTCCCATCTAATCCAATTTACAAGATGATAAGAGTTAAAGCTATTATGATAACCTATGAAGATATTACTCGTCGGGAGAGTTTCAATGGCTATTTCTTTATGGTGCATTATCTTCAAGACAGCTAATTGTACTTCTCTCAGAGCTTTCTCATCAAGAATCTCGAAGATCTTTACCTTTATCTCCTTTTTGTATTTCTCAACATACTCTTTTTGATGATATCTCTTCAAGGCCTTAATATTATTTAGTTCCCCACTATCTACCAATTCTAATATATCTTCTTGCCTTCTCTTCCACGCATATATAAGATCATAAACTTGAAAATCATCATTAGGATAGATTTCTCTTGATAGTTCCGTTATACGCATATATAACCGTGGCATTAATGAATCTAAAGCCTTACATTCATTATTGCTAATTAAATTATACACAAAAAGAAGATCATCCATATATGCACCTATTGGAACAACAACTTCACACCCTACATTGTGTGCCCATGTCTCTGGGGCAACGCCAGCTGCTGTCGCATGTCCTATTCGATCACCTCTTTGCAAATCTAAAAAGATTATAGCCTCATATATAGCTCTTAATCCACCAAGCAGATGATAAAAATCTTCACCCGCATGATATGTAAAATGCTGGAATCCTTTTTTGCGTAACTTCTTGAAAACTGGAGCAAACACTTCTGGGGGTGTATCAAACTCGCTTGCAGCTGCATCTATTCCGACTATCGCCTTCCCATTTTTACTGCCACTATTACGCAATGAGATTAGTGCCTCACATATCTTTTTATTCTTAAGTCTTAGTTCTTTAAATCGAATATCTTTTTTTTGTTTATCTGCCCTCTTTATAAAATGTGCAATGAGCTTTATATCTGACTTATTGCAATCTTGCCTATTATTTAGAAGTAACCAGCCTCTTCGAATTTTATCAATTAATTGATCATTTTTGTCTTGTATATCCTTAGGTGAGAATCGTCCCTCAATAATTCTAATATTGTCAAGCTGATTTCCAGCCAATTGAAGGAAACGCTGTTCATACTCTTGTTCGCTATACTCTCTTAATCCATTTGATGTGTATTGTTGGAACTGCTCAAATCCAAAGCATTGGGGTTGCTGCACCAACATTTGATTTACAAGACCAAGTATGAGTAAATAATGGTGAAAAGAACTGGCTACTTCTTTATTGTCAGGGTACATAGACAGATAATGTAGTACTGAGATATAAAGACTACTCTCAGCCTGTCTTGTAAATGATTCAATAACAGGTACAACTTTACAGATCTCAGAGAAAAGAAAATCTCTAAGTTTGATAGCTTGCATTATTAAACGTTTCAGTTTATCAGGTCTTGTCCAATTATCAAACTGCTCATATTGTTCTTTTGCAAGTTTATTACCTTTTGCACTTTCTTCCATATTGTGAATGACTCTTTCTGGGTAGTGCAAAATATCAAGCCAAACAGAATCAGTCTCCATCGTACCATTTAGATGAATATGAAGGTCATTAAATCCATTATTTTCTTTCTTCAATTCTTCTAATTGAGATATGTATGGAGGTATCAAACTCGTGTTTCCCAAGTTGGGTGCAATATACTGATTATAAAAAGAGTCCGACGTAATGTCAGTAATGGAAGAAATGACATTATTGAAAATGTAAGCAGATATCAATAGCATAGGAGGAATATATGCTATTTGTTCTTGCCAAGCATTAAACTTCTCTATTCTAACATATATACGATTGTTTCTCCTTTCTAAGAAATCATTTGCAAGTTGGATTAATCCTTGCGTAAAAACTTGACTTACTTTTGTTATTCCTCTAAACGAACTTTCAGATACAAGTCTTAGATAATGGTGCGGGATTACATAGTTGTGTTCCCGCGCTATTATCATAAGCCTGCGTTCAATATCGTCCAATGTAACATCTTCCCCTTCCTGGTAAGAGGATCGGGAAATATGATCGGTTAATAAGTATGATATGTGTGAGTTACTTTTCATGTTTCAGATGGATATAATCACCTTATTGTTTGTCTATGTACTTTCTTTTAAATCGGTTATTTAATCTCCTTGCACAGTCTTGAGCAATACTGTTCACGAAAGGTAAATTCTTTAACACCTTATAAGCTTTTCTATTATCTTCTATGTCATAAATATTTGTTCTAAAGAATTCCACTCCTTTTTCATCTATAATACGTTTCAGGGATTCTTTTATATTTTTTTTTGTGATATCAATTTTACCATTTACGTCATTCTCTTTTGTTTCAAAATTAGCCTTACTCAAGGTGTTGAATAAATTCATGTCGTTAATAATAATGTCGTTGACATGTTTATTAATTTCTAAAGAAACTTTTGTACTAAAGAAAAAACTAATTAGAGGGCAAGATAATAAGCAACGTACAAGACTAAGTGAATCAAAATAGGATTTCCCATCTTCGTTTTTACTTGTTACTTTTCCTAAGTTATCATAGAATAACTGTGGAGAGCCTACTGGATTATTATTGTTGATATTTAAATTGTTACCAAATATTTCTTTAGCTTCCTCTATCAAAACAGAGTTTAAGAAAACAATCAAATGCTGTTGGAATAGTTCTGCTAAATTCTCCTTATTAGGTACATTTATCAAAGCAGAAGTAAAACGAGTCATAATACGACCTAACAGATAAGGAGGAATTGGACTATTTTCATTATCATGGATAAAGGATTCCCTCCAAGCAATTAATGCTTTTACCAATCTCTTTACAGATTCGTCCTCAATATTTATATCAAGTTTTTCTGATAACTCTTCATTTGAAGAAATATTCTCTTCAGCAGTATCAGATATAATTTGTCCCTCTGATGGCATAGGATAAGTACGATGCAAACTTAAATCACTAAGCAGGCCCTTGATAGATGATGCATCTTTTCCCAAACGAATAATCATACATATTGTCGACAACAATGGAAGTACGGAATAATACAATTCTGTTTTTTGATGTTGTCCTTTTCCCAAAGAAAATAATGGTAACAAAGCTAATACCTTTGGTGTCATACTAATATTATCACCTTTGAGAATGATATCAATTGCATTCTTTTTTTCCTTTTTGTTTTTTTTCGCCTTTAGGGCAAGTCCTTCTAATAGTATCAATTCTGGTAACTTTAGATTGTTTGCCTTTCCTACTGCAGTCATTAAAAGCACTATATTCTTTATTGACATATCTTGCGTGATACCAGTATAGGATAATATTTGATCAAAGGCTGTTGGACTTAATTGCAAGTTGAGATTTCTGGTGTAGCCTACTCTAAGCATATAATCGAATATAATCCATGGACTTTGTTTAACTTGGTTAGCAAATATAGTAGTCAACCCCATAAGGACCCCATTCATATCATGATTGATAGTGTTAGGAATAAGCAAATAGGAATGTGGAAAACCATTTGATTTTTTCAAATATTCTACAATCGATATGATTGTAAAAATAGGATTTTTAATAGCAAGGTCTACATCAATATCAGCTACCATCATACGTGAGACATATGCATTAATCTGACTCATAATATCAGGCTCATTATAATCTGAAAGTATGCTTATCTGACTACGAATAGATAGACCTAATAAATAATCGATAAATAACTGTTGAGTTGAGTTCTTATGAATACCAAAGTTATTTAGGATAGTAGAATATACTTCTACTATTTCTTTGGCTTCCTCCTTTATCATATATGATGTTTGATATATGTGCTTGTAGTCGAGTAATGTTCTCAATTGGATTCTATTCTCTGGTTTAAGCACCTTTAAAAGGTACTGTCCTTCTAACTGATTTACTTGGCTTTTGTAGTCATGTTCCTCAAATGTTTTTAATTCTTTAAGTTGATTCCATTGGTGTAAACGGACATTATATGAATAGAGCGTAAGATTTCCACTAAGAAAAATAACAAACTTAGGTGTAGTAAGATATTTACGTATCGTTTCAAGAACAGACCATCCTTTTGACATGTTGACATCAATATCATCAAAAGCTAAAACAAAAAACTTTTTACCAAGAATATCTAAAGCAATGTCTACCAATTCATGAAAATTACTTTCCAAATCGTATGCGGACTTTACATTATTTAATCCACGCTCGACAATGTACAAATCATCGTCCCAATTTTCGTATTGCTTCTTATTTAGTCCCTCAAGTGTAGGCAAACCTTTAGCTAAAGAACTTAACTTATTTCTCCATTCCTTTTCAAAGCAGCAACAACTTGCATTATTGTCTTTTCTATGACTTTCAATTTTTCTTCGTACTTCCGTATCAATCAATGACAAAATAACTAAGAATACATGTTCCTTCTCTTCCATTTGAGTAGGATCAATAATCTTTAGAATTTCAGCATCGTTTTTGTATTCTTCTTCTATGCTTTGTAAAAGACTAAGAATAAAAGTTGTTTTACCAGTACCTCTTCCTCCAAAGATGGAGATAGTATTGTATTGATGTTCAACATTATAAGGAGATTTTTCAGTATTTAACTTCTTTACTTGATTCTTTATTAACTGTATAACACGATTGAAGTTGTGAGAATGAATACTCTCTTCTTGCTTTAAGCCATGAGCATACTTGCTATCTTCAAGGCAAATAGTTATTTGGCTTTCCTTTGGATTTTGATTATTACACATGAATTATTTAGATTAAAATTATATTTCAAACTTAGATTTAACGTGAAAGTGTTAGATACTCAGTAAACTTAAGTTTATAGGAAAGTAAATCTTTAACCTCATAGATTATTATCACAGAGTTTATGATGCTTTCCTTCAAATGTATGATAAGAGAAATAATTCTCTTTATCAATGTTTAATATTTTGCAAATGTATAAAAATAACTTGTTATATCAAAATATTATAAAAGAAAATTATTTTTTCACAAAATGGTACTCTCTTTCCAAAAGAATCAGTCCCTTTTTTATTGCATAACGCAGTAAAAAAGAAGTTACTAAACTGTAGCTTATTAGACAATTCAGGCAACCCTTCATTTGTTATATTATAAGCATAAACTCTGTAAATACATCAATTCTTTTTTGTAATAAGTTTTACAGCTATACGAGGGTACAAGAGAGCTTAGAATTAAGGCTAACAATGTAAAGACGTAAGCTTACTCTTCAATCTCAGAAAGGCTTCTGACGAAGTTGCTAAAGAAGTTGCTGGTTGTCTCAATGGGTGCATACCTGACGTAGCGGAGACTGCGACGGACGTTGCGACGAAGTACGGAACTGTTGTTTTGTACAAATCCTACGGCGTTTTGTTTGAAGTGCCATTCGTGCGCAGTGTCCTTCGCTAAGTCTGAAATACTGCGTAATGTGAGGCGGTAAGCATTAGGATCACTCTTGCTAACAAAGGGGATTTCGTCTTCTTCAAAGCCAAAGACGGAGATGAGAACATTACCCTGTAGCTCTGCCATAGCACTCAACTGCAGGGTGTTCAGCCAGTTCTCGAGTTTCACGAAGTCTACCTTATTACCCCGAGTTCTTAGGTATTCGCCCATCGTAATGATACCACCTAAGTTCATACCACGTGTAAACATTGTCTCAGAGTTGTTGACAATCAACTTTAACATATCAATCGCCTCAATCGAAGTGTCGATACTATGCAGTTCGTTATAGATAAGATTCTTGAGTCTTCGGTTCAGTAACGCATTGCTAAGTCTGACCGTCTTGGGTATTCTTGCAGTTAAAGTCTTGCGTTCTTCCTGCTTTGCTTTGATGTCAGTGATGATACTCTCTGGCAGGTTGAGTCCTTCATCCATAGCATGTCTTGCGATACCATTGATAAAGATAGGCATCACTTGTTGTGCTTCAACCATCTGTATGAGTCTTCGCCATTTGAAAGGCGACATCGGTTCGAGGTTCGACTGTGTGCCGAATGCGCCCGAACAAAGGATTCGAAAGAAGTTGCGTTGAATGATGTCCATTCCAGATGATTCTATTGGTTGCATGGTGATTGGGTGTTAGGTGATGAGTGTTGGGTGTTGATGATATGTTTAATGGAGTGGTGAATGGTGAGTGATGGGTGTTGAATGTTGGGTGATGATGATATGTTATGAATAACGACGGGGATAATGGAAGAGAATAGAAAGGAAGGCTGTGATGCCCAATAACATTGGATAATACAAGAATGGGACAATGCTCACAGGGTTTATCTTTGCCAAACCTGCTGCCATTAATATCTGTGCACCGTAAGGAATCAAACCCTGCGCACAGCATGAGAAGGTGTCGAGGATGCTGGCTGCCTTACGTTTATCTACGCCATAGCGGTCGCCTATCTGCTTCGCAATACCGCCCACGGTAAGGATTGCTACCGTATTATTGGCTGTACAGATATCCACCAAACTTACGAGGAAAGCTATTGTTAGCTCTGCTCCGCGCTTACTGTTGACGTGTCGGGTGATCATCTTGATGAGATAGTCGATACCACCATTCTCACGGATAATCTCTAACATACCACCTGCCATCATCGTGATGATAATCAGTTCGCCCATTCCTTTGATTCCTGCGCCCATACTTCCAAACCAACCATAGACGTCGTAGCTGCCATCAATGATACCGATAGCACCTGTGAGGACAATTCCAATGGTCAATACGGCCATCACATTCATACCAAAGAGTGCACAAACCAGTACTGCCATGTAAGGTATGACCCTGTAGATGTCAACGTTAGCGACTTGTCCTGTCGTATGTATGTCTCTTCCCAAGAAGATATAAACAAGCAGAATCAAGACTGCTGCAGGGGCAACGATGAAGAAGTTTACTCTAAACTTATCTGCCATCTTACACTCCTGTGTTCTTGTTGCCACAACAGTTGTATCGCTAATGAACGAAAGATTGTCGCCAAAGAACGAACCACCGACGACGATTGCAACGACAAAAGGAAGCGAACTCCCCGTAGAAGTGGCAATACCTGCTGCGATAGGGGTGAGTGCAACGATAGTTCCAACGCTCGTTCCGATACTCATAGAGATGAAGCAAGCAGCGAGGAAGAGTCCTGGCAGCAGCATGTTATCTGGTAGGACAGAGAGGGTTAGGTTGACCGTAGCGTCAATACTGCCCATGTCCTTAGCCGAGTTGGCGAATGCTCCAGCAAGTACGAATATCCACAGCATCATCATCATGTTGTCTGTGCTGGCTCCCTTGCTGTATATCTCAATTCGTTTTGCGAGTGGATAGCCTCCTGATATGGCAATAGCAAAGATACTCGAAGCCATGAAAGCCACGGTAATCGGTACCTTATAGAAGTCACCCGATATGATTGAAGTGACCAGATATAGTACGATGAACACAAGTAACGGACTCAACGCGAGGAGTCCTTTTTTGTTTTCTGTCATTTGTTGGGTGTTTGGTGTTGTGTGATGGGTGGTGATGATTTGTGAGGGAGGATGGGTGGTGGGTGTTAAATGTTAGGTGTTGATGAATTGTGCAGATGTTGAATGATAAATGATGAATGTTGGGTGTTAATTGTTAGCTGTTGAATGTTAGGTGTTGATGATTTCTATTAACCTATGATTCATCCCCTTTTCACCCTTACCATATCTTATTTTAACCCTCCGCACATCTTGTGCTAAGCCTTCGCACATTATGTGTTAGCCCTCCGCACGTCATGTGTTAAGCATCATCACCCTTTTTATCAATGCCTTCTTTTATTTAAT
Source organism: Prevotella melaninogenica ATCC 25845 (assembly GCF_000144405.1). Classification (NCBI taxonomy): domain Bacteria; kingdom Pseudomonadati; phylum Bacteroidota; class Bacteroidia; order Bacteroidales; family Prevotellaceae; genus Prevotella; species Prevotella melaninogenica. Next base: position 1,045,539 of record NC_014371.1, on the reverse strand, counting down.
TTCATCCCCCTTTTACTACCTTTCTTTCATCTTGTTTATAGCATTCTTGCCTCCCTACCCCTTCGAAAGAGGACTGAGCTGGGCTCCTTCACCACCTAACCCTTAGCAAATTTGTCTCCCTCCCCCTTCGGGGAGGGTCGGGGTGGGGCTTTTTATTTTACCCCCACGACCTATGATAGAAGTCTATATTCTCTCGCATAAGCAAGTCGATAGGCATGTAGTTGACTGGTTCAACCTTCTTTTTCAGCACGATAGCACGGAAGAGGGAGTCAACACTGAAGTAGCCTTGTTGGTAGGCATGCTGTGCGATGAGGAACGATATGCTACCCTCTCGCAGGCAGTCAGCATTCTTATGCACCACGTCATAGCCCATAATCTGAACGTTATGGCGATGCGTCTTCAGCAGGAATTTACCCACGATATGCGCCTTTGAGTTCAGTGTAATACAATGGTGTACTTCTGGATGCTCGCTGAAGAACTTTTCTAAGATATGATCATAACGCTTTCGCTCCTCGTCTAATGGGAGGTTTACCTCCAAGATCTTAATATTAGGGAAGTTCTCTTCCATATAATGACGGAAGCCCACCTCGCGATTCTCTTGCTGACGACTTGCCATCTTTCCGTCCTTCGTCTGCTTCATAAGCATGATGCTTTCCTCCTTTTGAGCAATGAGCATCAGCATTCGAGCAGCAAAACGACCACTCTGGATAGAGTCCTGTCCGTAGAATGACAGCGGTTGCAGCGATGGCATATAAGAGTCGAGCAGAATGAAAGGGATGTTGCGATCGTGCAGTTCATCAGTGAACTGGCGTGTCACCTCTAATGTCGTAGGGACAAGGATAACGCCATCCGGATTCTGCCTAAGGCATTTCTGGTAGGTCTCGATAAAAGAGTGAGGGTCCAATCGACTGTAATACATGATTTCCAAGTCGATATAAAAGTCTCTACGTGCCTCTACCGCCTTCATGGCACCAATCTCAATCTCTTCCCAGTAAGCCTCACTGCTGTGCTTTGGAATCAAACAATAGAACGTGTAACTCTTGTTATAAGCCAATGCACTTGCGTAGACATTCGGCTGATAATTCATCTCCTTCAGCACCTTTTCCACTCGTTTCAGTGCGGATTCCGATACATTCGGGCGTTTATGCAATACTCTATCAACTGTTCCAACACTTACACCTGCACGTTCTGCAATGTCTTTGATTCTTATCTTTTCTGCCATAAATATGGGAAGTGAATATAATATTTTTGCGCTGCAAATTTACTAATAATTGTTGGAATGTGCGAAAGCACAACGTTAGAATTTTTAAGTAAAAGTTCTGGTTCTTCCGAAATATGGAGTGATAAAGTAAGCCTACTGCTTATAAAAGGCACACAGAAAGGGGGAGAACACGGAGGTGAAAGCAGACAATCTCACGGAGGTGCCGAAGGCACAAAGAGCGACAGAGCCGTAGTGTACGTGTTGCTGATAGCTTTGGTAATAAACGTTTTAACTAATCTTGCAAACCACTGCTTTGTAATGAAGTAGACCAAAGCATTAATAAAACTCACAGATATCCTCTGTTCCTCCACGCACCAACTGTGCCTCTGTGCCTAACGATTGCAACTATATAAAACCTCTGTGTTCTCCTTTGCTCTGTGTGACCTATCTTTAAATTTCTAATCTCAAAAGGTATCACTCCAAATTGCTGAAGACCCGATTTTAAGTGTGTATATGCTGATAGCATCCATCAATTTGAGTACTATAGAAATACTGACCAGATTGTGATTAGAGTTGATTCTAATATTTTATGCCAGACAATAGTCTGCAGCAAGTTTGTACACGAAGTTCGTTTAGAAATCAAAAGTTATCTCTAAAGAGGAAAGTCTTTTACTTTAACAAAAAGACAGGTTTCTTAGATTCTATAAAGTCCAACCAGAAGGATATGCAACATAGTAGGAGTATAGCTTATGACGAAAATGGTTGCATTATAAGACCATGAAAAGGTGAATTACTTCGGGTGGGGAAGTGTATTACTATGGTAGGCAGGGTGAGGTGACAAAGACTGTCCGTACGGTAATGGCACGGAGACTACCTATACCTACGACAAGCAGCGTGAACGTCTGCAGGTGATGAACCTTACAGCGGATGGTCAGACTGTGATGGGAAATAGGTATCGTTATGATGCTGTGGATAATATCCTCGGTATTACGAATGCTGCCAACCCAACGTCGCTTACGAAACTCAACAAGGCGAAGTTAGGAGGAAGGAGTTCGCATACGTATGAGTATGATGAGCTGAACCACCCTGTTCCTTGCAATATTTAGTCTGAGTGTACTGAAAAAATATTCTTTTAAAAGGGGCGATTTTCTCTGATTTTATTTGTATTTTTGTCATGCTAATCGTATCGTTTCGGACGCTTTTATCCAATAATAAATAAGGTGACTTTTACGATGTGGCAAAGTCCTCATGATAGAAGCCTGTGCTATTCATGTCTGTTGAGGCGCTACTGAGGCTCTATAAAGTCGATTCATTCATGGCTTTATATGAGGAGAAAACAAATGAAAAAGAACAAGTATGGCAATAATTTATCTACTTCTCGGCATCATCATCGGTGCAAGCATCATGCTCCTCTGGATGAAGAACAAATCAACACAGGAACAGAAGAATGCTGGTGAGCAATTAGCTGTCCTCCGTAGTCAACTTGAAACAGAACGAAAGAATGTTGACGAACGTATTGCGGTGGTGAAAGAGAATGCTTTGCAGCAGCTTGAGGCAGAGCGAAAGCATGGCGAACAGCTACGCGACGAACTCCAGAAGCAGGCTGAAGCGAAGAACCGACTCCTGCAGGAGGAGGTGCGCAATATGGCTGCTCAAATGTTGGATGAGAGTCGGGAGAAGATGAATACGGCTGATAAAGAACGTTTGGACGCTCTCCTCTCACCACTAAAAGAGCGTTTAGAGGCTTTTAATCAGACTGTTACAAACAACAGTAAGGAGAATACAGCCAACAAAACAGAGATTAAAACGACCTTCGAGGAGGCGATGAAACGTCTTCATGCGGAGCAGGAACTGACCATCAAGGCGATGCGTGAGGATCAAGAACGGGCGGTGAAGGAACTGCGTGAACAGACGGAACGTATTGGTAATGATGCTGCTTCGCTTACACAAGCCCTTAAAGGCGACTCTAAGATGCAGGGCGATTGGGGTGAGATGATTCTCGATAAGACGTTGGAAGACTGCGGTCTTATTCAGGGGCAACAGTATTTTCTGCAAGAGAACTACAAAGACAAGGACGGTAATAACTTCCGACCAGATGCCGTGATAGTCTTCCCGAACGAAGAACGTGCCGTGATAGATGCTAAGGTTTCACTGACGGCTTATCAGGCAGCAATCAGAGAAGAAGATGCAACGGAGCGTGAACGCTATTTGAAGGAACATGTTTCCTCTATCAAGAAGCATGTCGACGAATTGTCGGCTAAGAATTACGAGAAACTTGTACCGGGCTGTATTGGCTTTGTACTGATGTTCGTTCCTTACGAAAGTGGCTATTCTGCTGCTTTGAAGACCGACCCATCTATCTTGCAATACGCTTATCGTAAGCATATTATCATACTGAGTCCAAGCAATCTTCTCATGGCTTTGCAGTTGACACATACGATGTGGCAGAACTTCCGTATGACAAAGAATGTAGAGGAAATCCTCCACCAATCAAACGAACTCTTCGATAAGTTCGTCACCTTTGCAGAGACTTTCGTGAAGTTAGGTGTCGACATCGACCGCCTACAGCAAGACTTCAACAGGGCGAAGGGTCAACTAAACGAGGGTAAGGGTAACATCGTTCGCCGATTAGAAGGATTAAAAACATTAGGTATCAGTCCGAAGAAACAGATTCCAGAGAGCCTGTAATAAGAGCCTTCGATAATTTGGAGTGATAAGGTTTATCTCATAAGCTTAGAGTATTGACGTAATGTCACACAGAGAAAAGGAGAAAACGGAGGATTATTAAAAAACGATAGAAGCCACAGAGGCACCGTCGGTGCATGGAGCTAAGGAGGTTATTTGCCAGTTTTATTATAGATTTTATTCACAACTCATTAGCCCCAAAAGCAATCAAGAATCTGTACGCTACACCTCCGTTGCTCTTTGTGCCGCTGGCACCTCCATGATATTGTGTTTAACTCCGTCCGCTCTTTAGCTCTGTGTGCCTTATTATGTAAGGTCTTTAGTTTATCACTCCATATTTTGGATGAATCTGTAATAAGTAGAAACCGAGCTATAAATAGTTTCCTAAAATCATATAAAACGTCCTCAACAATCTGCTTTCAGATTGCTGAGGACGTTTTGTCGTTTCTGAATTTCCTTTACATTATCTTGTGCTTTTATACCGAAAAAAGGCTAAAGAAAGGTCTTCTTTTCTACTTTTGTAACCCTCTCGCTATAAAGAAGTTACGAAACAGTGTTTCAAAAGGTGCTTAATTGGATTCCAAAAGGGCGTTAGTAAGGGTCTTAAAGGGCACCTTTTGCAAGCCAAAAGGGCGTCTTTACGAACCTAAAAGAGCATGTGTTGATTTTCAAGTGTTGAGTTTTTTATTACAAAATAGATAGTTATTTTGGATTGTTTGGAATAGAAATTGGTAAAATCTATACTATTCAAAGAGCATATTTATCTTTTATTTGTGTAGAATATGTATTCTGCTAAGAATAGATGGGTACACAGAGATAGAGCGGACGGAACTAAAAGTAATATTACAAAAGTGCGATGGTATAAAGAATGACAGCGACAAAGCTTATAAATTTTATCAATAATTCCACATAAAGTCTGCTTTGTTTAATACTTTCTTTATATCTTTGTAGAGTAGAAAATCGTTCACATTAAAGGAGGTGACACGGTGTTGCGTGGGTGAAGATAATCACTTGAACATAAGCATGTTTAGCAAAAAGAATCAGATAGTAATGCTTCGTTATATCAATACAGATATCGTCTTTCAGGAGTTTCCCGATGAGGTGACGCTTGCCATTAATATTTCGGGATGTCCGTGTCGCTGTCCGGGCTGTCATAGTCAGTTCTTGTGGGTAAATAGGGGAGATGAATTGACGGCTGAAGCACTGTCTGCGCTGATTCATGGTGCGAAAGACACCATTACCTGTGTGGGGTTTATGGGGGGCGATGGCGACCCAGCGGCTGTTGACCTGCTTGCGAAATATGTCCAAGAATGTCACCACGGTTTGAAGGTTGGTTGGTACACTGGGCGCACAGCAATCTCTCCGCTTATCGATCAACAGCATTTCGACTATATCAAAGTGGGACCCTACCTCCGCCATTTGGGTGGACTTGATTCCCCACGTACCAATCAACGAATGTACCGCCGCTGTACAGATGGAAGTTTTGAGGATATCACTTCTCGCTTTTGGAAACATCAGACAGGCAATAACCTATAAAAAAGTTACCTTTGGCTAATAAGATTTAAGCCTGCGTTCCTTGACATCTTGCTTAAAAAATACTACCTTTGCACTCGCTTAGAAAGCAGTTAATTTCGGTTAACAAGAGAAGGTGTTATTGGTCTTATAAATACCAATCCTGCTTATACAAAGGATTCGTATGTCTTGCTTTCTCTGAGTGTATCTTCCATTAAAACAAGGATTAAGACGAAGAGATTGAGATGTTTCCAGAGTCGGTAAATTAGATTCAATTAAATAATGAAAAAGATTTTATCAATAGTAATAATTCTGATATCCGTTCTTGTTATTTGGAGTAGAAATTTTAGTTATAATCCAGAAAAGACAGCTGTATATGTCACAAATAATGCATTAAGTAAATCACATACTTGTTGTGCATGGTTTGTTATGCGGGCTATGCAAGCAGGAGGATGTCCAATAGGAATTTATCCAGCTTACTATTATTCTAAAGTATTACCGAAATATGGTTTTAAAGTAATAGATACTAAAAATTATAAGAAAGGTGATATAATAGTATTTCCTGCTATTAAAAACCATATCTTTGGGCATATAGCAATATGGAATGGTGAACAATGGGTTTCTGATTTCAAACAGAAATCAATGTTTCCTGCGTCTGGTTATAGATTTACGAAATATAAAATATTTAGATATGAGAAAAGCTTGTAAATATCTTAAATGGTTATTTTTTATATTACTATATTATGCAATATGGTATATTATTATATATGCAGTAAATATGAGTACTCCAGAATAAATTAAATTTATAAGAACTCAATCATGAGCTCCGAGCGTATCCTCCATTAGAATAAGGATAAGGACTGATTGATGATTGTATCGTGCTCAAAAGTAGTAACTCTTAGAACTTTTTACATTAAAACAAGGATTAAGATACATCGTTTTCCTCGTTGTTCATAGCGATGTGGATTTAGGTAGTTGCTTTCCATTAGTACTCATAGTCCTTTGGGAGTAGAGTTCTTGGTGGTTAGGGTAGAGATGTCTTGAGAATGAGTTGTTGGCAACAAAAAAGTCTGCTCCGCTTGACATTCTGCATTAGAATCATTACCTTTGCAATCGCTTTACGGCTACTCCTAAGTAACGGGAAATGTATTTTTAGAGTCCTTGTAAGTCAAGGAATAACAGAATAATAATGAAAAAGTTTAAGACAATAATCATGTTACTATTGGTTGCTATTGCATTGTATGCGCAGCGAACTCCAAGATTGACGAATGATTTTAAGGAGGGAGACTTAATCTTTCAAGTATCGCAAAGTCGTCAGTCGCCTTTTATTCAATTAGCAACTAATTCTCCGTGGTCACATTGTGGTGTGATTGTAGAGAAGGAAGGAAAACCCTATGTGCTTGAAGCTTCTAATGTTGTCAAGCTCACTCCACTAAAAAAATGGATTGATAGGGGTAAGATGGGAAGGTATAAGAGAAGACGAGTACTGAACAAACCTGTCAAAATTAAGTACGCTAAATACCTTGGTAAGCGTTATGATTTAGCCTTTAAGTTTAATAATGATAAGTATTATTGTTCAGAACTTATATATGATATCTATAAGGATCAGTTTGGTATTCAACTTGCTACGCCCAAGCCTATCAAGTCTTATCATATCTTCGGACTTGGTAAACTAATGAAAAGACGTGGTATGGACCCAAATCAGAAAGTCGTTGCTCCTTGTGACTTGTTATAGATTTAGCTGCATAACGGAAACCGAGTTCTCATGTTGCCTTGTACTCTCCACAAGCAACCTGTTAACTTGTCGGCTCGTTCACTCGTCTAACTTGTTACCCCTCATGTCGCTTTGTTTTCTTAATACATTTCTATAAAACAAACTTTGCTGTCACTCCTATCACTCGAAAAACTCGTCTAACTTGTTAGTTTACAGTGTGATTACTTGAAGTGTTAAAAGTGACAGCAAATAAAAACTAAACTCTTCTTGTAAGAAGTGTATTAGTCTCTTGCTTTTTTCAAGCCCTTCTCACCCCATATATTATAAGTACTTACCCCTGTTCCCCTGTTACTTTGTATTCCTCCACTATCATCTTTTTCCCTTGTCTACTCGTCTAACTTGTCCACCTGTTCCCTTGTTACTTTGTCTTCCTCCACAATTAACTTGTTCACCTGTCCACTCGTTCACTTGTCCACTTGTCCCCTTGTTACCCTGTCTTTCTTTACAATCAACTCGTTTACTCGTCTACCCGTTCACTTGTCCACTTCCCCCAAGAGTGTATTATTTACGTAATATCCTCCCTTTCTCATTGCTTATTTGTTTTTTTTTATTAACTTTGCCTACATTGATAAAAGAAGTGAGGTCTGCATGCTGAGTAACAACCTCATAGCGTCTTTGGAGAAACCTTGAAAGAGGCAGTCAGAGACAGATAAGACAGAATATAACACCTAACTATTATGCATAAACAATTTTTAATCGGTTTATTATTATCGTTATTAACAGCTGCGCCTATACAGGCTGATGACTATCCTACTGGAGGCTATCTCTTCGGTCAGGCTACAGCACCAACTGGCAATGAATGGCAGTCACCCGGTGCACTGGGTTATAACAAACTGCCAGCTCGTGCGCTATTCTCTTCTTTCTCTTCGGTTGACGAGGCAAGAAAAGTATTGCCAGAGTTTGCTAAGGATTACCTTTCTCTCAACGGAGAATGGAGTTTCCACTTCTCAAAGAACCCCGATGAACGTCCAAAAGACTTCTTCGCAAAGGGTTATGATGACAGCAAGTGGGACCGTCTGCAGGTGCCAGTAAGCTGGAATATGGCAGGTATTCAGAAAGATGGAACACTGAAGTATGGTGTGCCTATCTATGTAAATCAGTGGGTTATCTTCAAATATAACATCGAACCAGGCGACTGGAAGAAGGGTGTTATGCGTGAACCGCCAAAGAACTACACCACTTACGAATATCGTAATGAGGTAGGTTCGTTCAGAAGAAGCTTTGATATTCCAACTACTTGGGACGGTAAGGAAGTCTATCTCAACTTTGATGGTGTAGACTCATTCTTCTATTTGTGGATCAACGGTCGTTATGTAGGCTTCTCAAAGAACTCACGCAATACGGCACAATTCGATATTACCCCTTATATCACTAAGGGAAAGAATGAGGTGGCAGTAGAGGTTTATCGTTCGTCTGACGGTAGTTTCCTCGAGGCACAGGATATGTTCCGCTTGCCAGGTATCTTCCGTAATGTCAGCGTAACAGCTACTCCGAAGGTACATATTGCTGATGTGAAGGCTATCCCTTCCTATACAGACGGCAAGGGGACTGTAAACCTTAACACAACACTGCAGAACCTCACTACAAAGAATGCGAAAGACTTACATCTGCGTTGGAGCATCTATAAGAATAGACTCTTTGCTGATGATAACGAGTTGGTGGCAACCTTCGAGGATGCAAAGGCAAAGACCGTTTGTAACAGTAAGGGACAGGCTGACGTTCGTCAGACACTTACCGTGAACAATGCGGTAGCATGGACAGCAGAAGAGCCTAATGTCTATGTTCTCGTTGGTGAGTTGATGCAGGGAAAGAAAGTTGTTGAAACGATAAGTTTCCAAACTGGTTTCCGTACTGTTGAGATTAAGGATACACCAGCAAGTCAGGACGAGTTCGGTTTGGCTGGAAGATATTACTATATCAATGGTAAACCAGTGAAACTCAAGGGTGTGAACCGCCACGATACCAACCCATTGACGGGTAAGGTTATCTCTCGTGAGCAGATGGAACATGAGATTATACTGATGAAGCGTGCGAATATCAACCACATACGTACCTCTCATTATCCTAACGACCCTTACTTCTATTATCTCTGCAATAAATATGGTATCTACTTAGAGAGCGAGGCAAACATTGAGAGCCATGAGTACTTCTATGGCAAGGCATCGCTTTCACATGTGCCAGAGTTCCAAGCAGCACACGTTGATCGTGTAATGGCAATGACTCACCAGCTTGTTAATCAGCCTTCAATCGTTATCTGGAGTTTGGGTAATGAGGCAGGACCTGGTCATAACTTCGTTGTAGCCTACGACTCTCTGAAGGCTTACGATGCTTCAAGACCAGTGCAGTATGAGCGCAACAACGACATCGTGGACATGGGTTCTAACCAGTATCCAAGTATTGCTTGGACCCGCGATGCGGTGAAGGGTAAGATGGGTATCAAGTATCCTTTCCATATCTCAGAGTATGCCCATTCAATGGGTAACGCTGTAGGTAACCTCGTTGACTATTGGGAGGCAATGGAGTCTACGAACTTCTTTATGGGTGGTGCTATCTGGGATTGGATTGACCAGAGTATGTACAACTACACAAAGGAGGGCAAGCGTTACCTCGCTTATGGTGGTGACTTCGGTGATACGCCTAACGATGGACAGTTTGTTATGAATGGTATTATCTTCGGTGATGAGACACCAAAGCCACAGTATTATGAGGTGAAGAAGGTGTATCAGTATATTGGAACAAGCTGGAAGGACGCTAAGACAGCTACTTTGGATGTATTCAATAAGAACTACTACTCTGATGATCTTAGTGGTTATGCAATGTCTTATAGCCTGACCGCTGATGGTGTAACCGTTAAGAAGGGCGACCTTGAGCTTGGTAGTGTACCAGCAAGAAGTCATAAGAGCATTACAATCGCAGGACTCAACGAGGGTCTTGACCCAAATAAGGAGTACCTCCTCCACATTACCTATCGCCTCAAGCATGACATGCCATGGGCAAAGGCAGGATATGTTCAGGCTGAAGAGCAGTTGCCTGTACAGGTAGCAGCGGCTCGTCCAGCTATCGCTGCAGCAGGTAAGGTGAATATGTCAGCCGTAAAGGACAATAAGATTGTCTTCTCTGGCAAAACCTTCACAACGACATTCGACCTCGCAAAGGGTACGATTTATAACCTTCAGTACGATGGTAAGACTATCATTGCAGACGGTTGTGGACCAGAGTTGAACGCTTTCCGTGCATGGGTTAACAATGACAACTGGGCTTACGAAGGATGGTATGCAAATGGTTTGAACAACCTGCAGCATAAGTGTACTAACTATACAACCCACGCAAATGCTGACGGTTCTGTTTCTGTTGTGTTCAATGTTGAGTCACAGGCACCTTATGGTTATCGCCTTGAGGGTGGTAATGCCAACTGGAAGAAGCTCATCGAATACAAGGAAAAGCCATTCGGTAAGGACGACTTCCGCTTTAATACACAGGTGGTTTACACTATCTTCCCTGACGGTAGCATCGAGAGCGAGAGCGCAATTACAAGCAATAAGCCTAATCTGACACTCGCAAAGTTGGGTTATACCGTACGTGTTCCAAAGGCACTCAGCTTGTTGAATTACTATGGTCGTGGTACAGTTGACAACTATCCAGACCGTAAGACGGGTCAGATGATTGGTATCTATGAGCAGCAGAATGTTGAGGATGAGTTCGTTGCCTTCCCTAAACCACAGGATACCGGTAACCATCAGGATACTCGTTGGCTCTCTCTTACAGGCAATGATGGCGGCGATGCCCTCTATGGTGCTATCTTCGTGGCTAAGGATAAGATGAGTTTCTCAGCACTTCCTTGGTCGGATAACACCATTGCAATGGCTAACCATCCACACGAATTACCTCAGAGCGAATATACTTATTTGCATCTTGACATGGCTATCACTGGCCTTGGTGGTAACAGCTGTGGACAGGGTGGTCCGTTACTGCGCGATCGTGTCATGGCAACGCCACACACCTTCGGTTACATGATTCGTCCTATGAACTCTGTTAAGACCAACGACCTCGTTAGCAATGCGAATGTAAGTCTGAATGGTGCTACACCACTTACCATCGTACGTGACGGTGAGGGCAATGTGACGATCAATGCAAATGGTGCGAAGGGCGATATCTACTATCGTGTTAACGACAGCAAGAAGGCAGTGAAGTACACTGGTCCTATTAGCTTGCGCAATGGTGGTACGATTTCAGCTTGGACAAAGGAGAATGATTGGCTTGTAGCTTCTCAGACCTTCTCACGCATTGAGAGCATCCCATTGTCAGTAGTCTTCGCTTCAAGTCAGGAGAGTGGTGAGGGTGACGCAAGCCACCTTACTGATGGAAATCCAAGCAGCTACTGGCACACAATGTACTCTGTTACTGTGGCTAACTACCCACACTGGGTTGACTTCGATTGTGGTGGTATGAAGACTATCAAGGGTTTCACCTACCTCCCACGTCAGGACAGTAACAATGGTAACATCAAGAAGTACAGCATTCAGGTAAGCAACGACGGCAAGACATGGGGTAAGGCTGTTGCTGAAGGTGAGTTTGAGAACAACAGAAAGGAAAAGACTATCCTCCTCACTACACCAGTTAAGGCTCGCTTCGTCCGTCTGACAGCCCTCAGTGAGCAGTCTGGTCAGGACTTCGCAACAGGTGCTGAGTTTAAAGTGTTAGAGAAGTAAAGGGCTTATAATAGTCATTTGATAAATAAAAAGATAGGGAATCACAATTTGTCGTTCCCTATCTTTTTTGCGTTCTTGCTAACTGTCTATAATCCGTTCGAATCATATTTGCATCCACTCGTCGTTCTATTTCAGCTATATAGTGCATGAAGTCTTTTATTTATGTATGTAACACAAAGCAGATTCTACCTTTCATACGTTAGAATTATCTTAAAATAGATTTGCTTTTATCTCAATAATTGATTACATTTGTAGTCGATAAAAATGCGGATAGGTGCAAAAATATAGAATAGAATGGAGATAAGACGTGATGCATTGCTCAAACGATTGATGGATTTGAGATATAATGGAATGATTAAGGTCATAACAGGAAAGGAGTGGAAGAAACGATATTTTCTTTCACTCCTTTTCGTTTTGTAGAAGTCTGAAATGTGACTAAATACAATGTTACACCTTCTTTGAACTATTGCCTTAGAGATGGGGAAACATTCCTCTCACACCAAGCGATGAGCGTTGAGACGAGTGGAAAGAGTTCTTTCCCCATGTTTGAAAGGACGTATTGTTTGTCGCTTTCAACAATAATCCGATCTTCTTTTAGTATATTTAGCGAGGTGGATAGGGGAGAGTCGGGCAGGTCATGCCTTAACTCTTCGTAAGTTGCTCTGCCTTTCTTACCGAGCGTTTGGATAAGGCAAAGCGTGTCCGCTACGCATATCCGTGAGAGGATATTACGTATCGGACACGTAGGGAATAGTGGGTCAATTACCATTTCAGTTCTTCATTCAGTATCACACCATCGCCAGCAGGTGTATCATTCTCAGCAAAGCTGTTTGCCTTATACTGGATGCAGAGCATTAACATCTCGTCATTACCAGTATTCTTCAGCGCACGCTTACCTTCTGGAGCAACGCGAATAATACTACCTTCAGTAACAGGGAAGACCTCGCCATCAACCTGATACTCACCTTCACCTTTGAGGATAAAGTAAAGTTCCTCGTGTGTCTTGTGTGTATGAAGGAAACCACTGTCCTGACCAGGTACAAGAGTCTGGAATGAAATTTCGCTACCTGTTGCTTGCAATGCCTGACCAGCGAATACCTTACCCGGAATCTCTATCTCTCCAAGTGGGAGCACATAGTCCTTGATATTGCTGAGCTTACCTACGTTTACTGCTGTGAAGTTCTTACCATTCTTGATCGTTTCAACTGTTTTCATAATTCTTTTTGTTTTATTGTTTTGTTTGTTTTGATGATGCAAAGGTATTGACTTTTAGTCTATTCTGCAAGTAGGCACGCAAATGTCAGCCAGTTACCTTGAGGTAAGTAATGCTGATAATAAAGCATTTAAAGGGTATTTGTTTTACATAGTTTAACACTAAAAGATGCGAGCCTTAGCTTATAATAGTTACTTTTGTGCAGTAATATGACTTAAAGAGTTTAGAAGTATGAATAGAAACGAAGTCAGAGATGCCCTCTATCCTAACTGTCCTATAAGAAATGTACTGTCAAGAGTAGGGGACAAGTGGTCGATGTTGGTGCTTTTCACGTTGGAGAACAACGATTGCCAACGCTTTAAGGAACTGCAACGTAATATACCCGATATTTCTCAAAAGATGCTGACTGCAACGCTGAAGATGTTGGAGGGTGATGGACTTATTCATCGGGAAGTCTTTCCAGAGATACCTCCCCGCGTTGAATATTCGCTTACGGAGAAAGGGAAAAGTCTACTACCGCTTATCGACAACCTCCTTTCATGGGCGAGTGAGAACATGGAAGATATTATAGAGTCGAGAAAACAGTATCTTTTAAAGTAGGCTTTTTAGAGGTCTTGGAGGTTAATAGTTCGACTGTTAGCAACCCTTTTTGTAAGTATTTTTCGTCTACTCGATTTTTATTAAGGCTTAATTTTATTCGAATTAACGCCTTTTTGGCTTGCAAAAGGTGCTCTTTAAGCCCCTTACTAACGCCCTTTTGAAGTCCAATTAAGCACCTTTTGAAAAGCAGTTTTGTAACTCTTTTATAACGAATGAGTTACAAAGGCTGTAAGGAAAGCGTTTTTTCGGCTGTTTTTGGTAAATAAATCAATGGTAAATGTAAATAAAATTCAGAACTATGGGTTTCTTATAGGATATGAATTAATAAAGTTTACCGTAGCTATAGAATTCATGTAGTAACCATTTGTAGTACCTGAAAGTAACTAATAAACCGATAAGAAGGTATAGAATAGGACTCAAAAAGAAAAATGAATAAGGCTTAGTTAGCATGCTAACCAAGCCTTAAACCCCAATCAATCATTAGACCACAATATGGTTGTTTCATATTATGGTATTGTTTCCTAACATCTTTCATTTTCTTATCAGCATCTTGTTTGTCTTTGTAACTTGACGTAGTCCACTACGCCTGCGTTCCAAAGCCAAACAATCTACTCGATAATAAAATAAAATATGTTTAGGCTCTAATAACCGATTGGAGTTTTAAATATAACGTTACAAGAGTTTTGTTGAAGGCTAACGATATAGCCCTCCCTATTATTAGGCTGATGAAAAGAGAGGACAACAGGATGTGTATGGGCTGAGAAAACACTTTTCAGCCACGCTACACATCAGTTGTCAGTCTCTAAAGTGTGTTAGTTACTACTTGGATTTTGTTCCAGATTGCCCTTATAGGCATTGATAGCCGACTGTGGAATGAAGTAAATCACACGGTAGTCGGTTGCTGGAATGTCAACCATTGGCTGATGAGGACCAGGGAAACGACGTGTAAGGGTGTCGCCATTGCGGAACACATCGTAGCTGCGCTCTGCCTCAAACGCCAACTCTAACTGACGTTCTTTATCCACCAACGTCTTTGCTGTGGCAGCAGTAAACTGGGCACTCGTATAGCTTCCACCTACGATAGCACGCTCACGGATTGTGTTCACGTCAGCCATTGCACTGGCGATATTACCCAACTTCACATTTGCTTCAGCACGATTGAGATACATTTCGTCGAGACGAGAGATGATAGGCGAATACAACTGATTCTCCTTGCCACCCTGACGAGAGCACTTCACAACATAGAACATAGGATAAACGCGGTTGAGCTTCATCTGATAGTCAAGTACACCACGATAGGTATGTCCCTGATAATTAATCGAGTAAAGACGCTGTGCAGGGTCGATTGGGGTGAGAACAAGTGGGGTAGTGTGTCCCGTTCCAGTGGTATCGCAAGTCAAACTATTGTCTGGCTGACGAGTATAACGCAACTGTACGTAGTTGAAATTCACCTGATTACCCTTGGCATCATAGACATTCTTGATGAAACGGAAGACAGGAACATACTTGTCTGTCTTGTCTTTTACATACTGTGGTTCAATGAATTGTGCACGGATATCGGTGTACTTCTTATTAAACCAGTCGTTCTGTCCAGTCTCGTTCAGCAAGTCAAGGTATTTACCAGACGCATACATTTCGCCCCAACCCATACCACCGATATTTGAATACATACCGCCGATGGTGTAATAATAATCCCAACCAGGGAACTCAGAGTCTACTCTTTTCACCACGAAGATGTTTTCTGGATTGTTTTCTGGTTCAAGGGTGTTGCTAACGCCATAGTCCTTACGGCTCAACAGACTAAACTTACCAGAGTCAATCACCTTTGTTGCGTACTCAACGCTCTTCTGAGCGTAGGCAGTGTTAGGTGTTTCGTAAGTTCCACTCATATAGAGATAGATTCTACTCAACATAGCCCAAGCAGCCTCTTTAGAAGCAAAGATACAACGTTCTTCGCTGTGCAGGTCTTCTGTCATCAGTGAAGCCGCCTTCTCCAAGTCCTTAATTGCCTGTTCGTAGGTCTCTTTCACAGTAGAGCGATTTGGCAATACAGCGTGTACTGGGTCGTCAGGTGTACCGTTAACGATAGGCATACCGAGGTTTGTATCAGGGTTTTGCGCGTATGGTCTACCGTATGCACGACAGAGATAGAAGTAAATCATGCCACGCAGATAGTAGCATTCTCCCAACTGTGTATCGGTAACCGTACTCTTACCTTCAGGAATATCCTTGATAATATTAGATGCCTGCGCAACCACTTTATAGCTATAATCCCAGAAATTCTGCAATCGGTAGTTATTAGGAGTGCGCGAATAAGAGATAAACTCATAGAAAGCATCGGTGGAAGTACCACGAATCATGATGTTATCTCCTGCGTATTCGCCACAGCGATACATAGGGTCCGACCACGTTTTTAGGAATCCATAGCATCCATTCAGTAGCGATGGAAAACTCTCATCAATGTTTTTAGTCATGGTATCATCATCCATCATGTATTCAGGATGACGCTCTACGCTACACGATACCATTGCAATAGCTGCTAAGAGCAGCACATATACTTTTTTCATAGGGCAGATTCTTTATTTAGAATGTGACGTTAACGCCGAGCATAAACTTACGAACAGAAGGATAAACACCAGCGCCTGTTGAGATTGAAAGGGCTGTTGAGCGTTCGCCAGAAGCATTGCGACCACCATCAGCAGCAGGCAATTCTGGGTCTACACCAGAATAATTGGTGATGCAGAAGAGGTTTTCACCACTGATATAAACGCGCAATGCCTTCACGATATCACTCTTAAGGCTGAAGTTGTAACCCAAAGTAATTGAGCGAAGCTTCAAGAAGTCAGAGCTCTCTAAGTAGCGAGTTGACGCCTTGTTAGAGTTTGAAGGGTTGTTATAGGCAGCAACTGGGTGTGTTGCCACGTCTCCCTTCTGTGCCCATCTCTTCCAACCTTTCTGCAAACTGAACTGGTTACGATCGGTATAAGCACCATCTGAGTCATACTCCTGTCGTGAGTAGTTATAGATGTAAGCACCCATTGAGTAACCGAAGACAGCGTTGAAGTCAAAGTTCTTATAGGTAAGTGTGGTAGAGAAGCTACCGAATACACTTGGAGTGGCACGCTTGTCGAGGGCTACTTGGTCTGCCTTGGCATAGCTATGGGTAATAACACGATTGCCATTCGCATCCGTTGTGTACCATTGTGGTGCACCGTTCTCTGGGTCAACACCTGCCCATTCACGCAAATAATAAGTATCTGCGCTCAGACCCGGACGTAACAACGTGTTGGTTGAACCAGCAATACCATCACCTTCAATAATCTGGTCTCTACCGCTATACAACTTCTTAATCTTGTTTGAGTTGGTAGAAAGGTTGGCATCAACTGTCCAAGTGAGGTCCTTACTCTTGATGATATCAGCCGAAATAGTAGTCTCAAAGCCTGTGTTGGTAAGCTCACCAATGTTCTGCCAGATGCTTGTCACACCGATAACACCAGATATAGGCACTGCAAATAGTAGGTTGCTTGTACGCTTGCTATAGAAGTCGAAGGTCATACGCAGACGTTTAAACATATTCAAGTCGATACCTACGCCAGTGGTATAGCTCTTCTCCCAAGTCAGTTTCTTATTGGCAAGCTGAGCGATTACAGCACCAGGAACCTCGTTATAGCTTGCACGTAAGCTGTAAAGTCCGTATTGAGGATAGAGGCTGTTAGGGCGACTTCCTACTGAACCAAACGATGCACGCACCTTCAAATAGTCAATACAAGGTACCTTAAACCACTTCTCAGCCGTAGCAACCCAGCCACCACTGACTGAGAAGAACGTACCATAAGCAGCATCAGAACCAAAGTTACTTGCACCGTCAGTTCTCAGTGAGAGTTGAAGCAAGTACTTATTGGCATAATCAGCATTGAGGTTTGCGAAGAAAGACTGCACTGCCCACTCGAATTTATTACCTCCCACAGCCTCAGGAGTTGAGGTAATATCAAGTTGAGCAAAGCCCGGAACTAAGCCAGTTCCGTCACTACTATGATAGCGATATTCACCATCATTAAACTCATAACCAAGCATTAAGAAGCCATGATAATCACCGAAACTACGTGTTGCTTTCAGCAGTTGGTTCGTATAACGACGTGTGTTCGTGCTCGTGCTTTCACTCACACGACCCTTACCCTCTGCACCTGATGTACGAGGATCAGCGTAACTCTTATCAAGGTGGGTACTCCAACGATAGCTATTCACAGAAGAGAACGTCAGCCAATCAGTGAGATAGATGTCAAAGTCGAAGTTGCCATTAAAGGCATAAGAATCGTACTTGCTCCAATTATACTGCAATTCGTAAAGGTAATTGGTAGAGTTGCTATTCACCCATGATGATGATCTATTGCCAACAATCTTGCCGGTTTCATCGTAAGGGCTATCCCATGGTAGCATAGAATACATAGAATAGGTAGAGCGTTGACGGTCGTCAATCACCCCCTTGCTACCATTAAAGGATGGACGGATAGCAATCCAAGAATAAGGTTTGAAGTTCAGCTTCATCATCGTATTGTATCGAGTGAAGTCGTATCCACGCACAGCACCATCCTCTTTATAGACACCACCAGTGAAGACAGCACTCAACTTCTCACCACCACTGTTAATAGTAAGGTCGTAATTCTGAACGTTTCCAGTGTGTGTAGCCAACTTCCACCAGTCGAAATTACTATCACGGAGCTTATCATTCCAGCGTGGGAAAGCAATCTCAGCAGCATTAGTAAACGACTTATAATAGTCGTATAGCTCGGCTCCATCCATCATCTTCACTTTACCATTGTTCAGAGTTGAAACGCCCATCTTGGCAGAGAAGGTAATAGAAGTCTTACCAGACTTTGCTCCCTTAGTTGTTACAACGATAACACCATTGGCACCCTGCGAACCATAGATAGCTGTTGAGGCTGCATCTTTGAGTACGGTGAGTGTCTCGATGTCGTTAGGATTGATGTCACCTGGGTCTTTCCCGACGATTACTCCATCGATAACCCACAGTGGAGCAGTACTACCGTTGATAGTAGACTTACCACGAACGATGATGGCACCGAACGAACCCGGCTTACCAGAACCCGGCATAACGTTCATTCCAGGCACCTTACCTGTCAACATATTGGTGACATTAGCCGTCGTAATGTTAGTAAGTTCTTTACTATCAATACTCTGCAACGAACCTGTCAGACTGTTTCGTTTCTGCGTGCTATAGCCCACAACCACTGTTTCGCTAAGCATCGTAGATGAAGAAACCATGCTTACGGTCATGTTGTTTTCAGCTCGCACCGTCGTTTTCTCATAGCCTAAGGACGTAATCACCAGCTCCTCACCAGCCTTTGCGTCGATAGAGAACTCACCATCAATGTTGGTAAGAGCGATTTTCTTCGTACCACTTACGGTGACACTGGCACTTATGACCGGTTCGCCTGTACGTGAATCGATAACTTTTCCTTTGATAACAGAGGCCTGCGCCTGTATGGTTACTGTCTGGGTGGCGTATGCCTTATGTGCAGTATAAGGACAACACACAAGGGGCACTACCAGTAGCAGCGACCTTCCAAGGTTAGATTTTCTCATAGCTTTCATGCTTAAAAGGTTTTTATTTATATTTTGTTTAGGTCTTGTGACATTAGATATGGCACTTAGGTTGTCGATTGCTTAGATATGTGCAAAATTATAGTATTTTTTTTAATTCAAGCATGTTTTATCTTCTTTAACATAATATTACGTGCGTTTTTATTTCCAACTTGTATCTTGGACACATATTAGTGCATGTTTTGCAGTGTTTACCTTATATAAAAAGCAGTACGGAAAGGGTAGGTTGCTTTCGAAAACACACGCGAAAAAACACATTGATAAGTAGGCAAGAAAGTAAGGGAAAGAATGATAGTATTTGATTAGTTGTAATAAAAAAGTCACTAATCAAAAATCAATAGATGCTTAATTGGCTTTGAAAAGACGCCCTTTAGGCTTGCTAAAGATGCCCTTTAAGACGCTAACTAACGCCCTTTTGAACCCTTAGAAAGCACCTTTTAGGATACGACTTTATAACTATTTGATTATCTGTTGCTTATAGCAGTCTTCTTTTAAGCCCTTTTTTAGCTAAGATAAGGACTAAAAGCACCCTCGAAATGTAAGGATATTTCTAAACACCTGTTACTCAAAAACAGAAGATAAGAGGATGTAAGAAATGCAAATATTAGATAGAATTTCTTATTTCAATATAGTTTTTAAACAGCCATGAGTGTCCCTCTGATAAGAGTTTCACTACCTCTGCACAAACGAAAAGTCCTACAAAGACCGAAAGGAGGAAGATAAAACTGAAGCCAAAGAATATCCAAAGGTCGCCATCTGTGTATTTCTCTTGAAAACGACGAAGCCAAGAAGACGATTTGTTTACAAACTCACTGGTACTTTCTGTCGCATTCTTCAAGGTCTCACCGGCTTGCTTAGATACGTGAAGGGCACGCTGAGAAGCCTCCATCAGCTTACTTCTCATCTCAGCAAGCTTCTCTTTTGAAGGCGAACTAACGAGATGGGTTGAGACTGTAGGAAGATCCTTGGCTTTCTTTACCTCAATAGGTGAGGCGTCAGCCAATGGAATAACGGAACGAGCACGTGTGCGGAAAGACTTAGGGGCATCAAACCTACAGTTCAACACATTACCACAATAAGGGCAACGATATTTCATTGTCCCATATTGCTCAGTCTCAGCTACAAAGTCGCGACCGCAGTTATTGCATTTGACAGTATATCTCATGATGGTGGCAAAATTATAAAAAAATGTTGAAATGTGAGCAGAAAACTATGTTAATTCAGATTTTATCATTTACAATTGTTCGAATGGGGGGCTTGTCAGAGTGTTATAATTCAGATTATTCGTCCGATATTTTCATTGGCATCATGTGTGAGATGTTTTGTCTATGGATTAATGATAAAGTCTTATGCCGATACTGATTTTTTGAGTTTTTTAAGTATCTTTGCATCTGAATCATTGTGAGTTGCAAAGATTCAATAGCTTTACACTGCTTTGTTAGAATGGTAAGAAGTGAGGGTGTGAAGTGCAATGATTATTAAAAAACAGGATAAAAACAATGAGAAAAATAATTCTTGCGGTATCTATAGTATTACTCTGTGCTGCTTGTGGAGGTGAAGGAAGTTCGTCGGATCCAGTACAACCAAACCCATCTACTGAGCAAAATGCGGCAGAAGTAACGAATGACGATATTGTGAAGTTCCTCAATCTTGATAAGCAACAGAATGTTTATCAAGCATTGGAAACGGCAAAGGCAAGTTTAGGAAATAGAACTGTCAATGGTAAGGCGTTGAATGTTACGGCTATAGATGTGCTGAATAGCGATGAAGAGAAGGGTACATTTACGTTGAGGGTAATAGGTAATAGCGGTGGTAAAACCTTTACTAAGGACGTTGAATATGTTGGTTTTGCACAGAAACCGAATGATTATGAGATGGTGTCACGTGCTGTTGCTGCATGGAAAACAGACGTTAACTATCTGAAAGACTTTGATTTCGATACACTTTATCGTCTGAAGGATAATAGTAAGTTCACTGCAGCGTATTTACAGAAGTTTATTAATCTGTCTTCTTCAGGCGTTGGTGGCAGCAAGCATTACACCTTTACACCAGCTGACTGGGCAAATACAACGGTTAGCGATGTGCGTTTCGTTGGTAGCAGTACGTCTGGTCAGGTAGCGTTTACGATTACTTATAAGGATAGAAAGAACAGTTCGCTCGGTGTTGAGATGAATAAGAACGAGTATTATCGCAACCAAATTAGCGTCAATACAGAGGAGGTTAGCAAGTTATATATGCGTGGCGTGTATGAGCATACAGATTTACTTCATACCTCTTTACTTAATTATGATAGAGATAAGTTTGTGACTTACCCTACAGGTAAGCAGAAGAACGATGGTTCAAACTCGATGACTCTCTCTATCCAACTTGTTGCTAAGGATGGTCACGACACAGAGTTGGCTAATTTCAATATGGAACTTACAGGTTTTAAACCACTTTCTGCGCTTGATAAAGAACTTCTTATTACCAACAGTACAGACGTAGGAAAGTTCTTTGGTAAGTATTTTAGAAGCAAGGCTGATGGTGACTATTCTGCAGCAGTGAAGGCATTTGACCCACGAGTATGGTTTAAGAAAGTTCAGATGTCATTAATGCGGGATGGCGAGAACATTGACTTGTATGCAAATGAGGTGCAAGGTGATAATGGAAATTCTAACCTTACCGCATGGATTCCTGGTAGTGGCTTAGCGAAATATTTGGATATCTATCTCTTAGATCCACGTATCGAGGTGATAAGTGCGCAGAAAACTGGCAACTTCCTTGATATCAAGTATAAGCTTGTTTATGTCAATGAGGTGTCTGTAGCGGGTAAGGAAAAAACCTTGCATGTGCATCTATTGGCACCATAAAGAGGGTCAGCAGCATAAGTCGATTTGGGCAATTGAAATGTTTTTTGTATTTTTGTACGACAAAAGGTAGTATATCCTTTCACACCTTATAATATATAAGGAGGGTAGGGAGGATAAAGAAAGACTATCATGCGCAGTAATGTAGAAATTACATGAAACAAAAACTATGGCAAAATTAACAGTAAACAATTACGATGAGCTTGCTGCCCGACTGGGTGAGAAGCTTGGTGAGAGCGAGTGGTTACTCGTTGACCAAGAGAGAATTAACCTCTTTGCTGATGCTACCCTCGACCATCAGTGGATTCATGTTGACACAGAGCGTGCAGCTGTAGAAAGCCAGTTCAAGAGTACTATCGCACATGGCTATCTTACACTTTCACTGCTCCCACACATGTGGCAGGAGATTATTGAGGTGAACAACCTTAAGATGATGGTCAACTACGGTATGGATAAGATGCGCTTTGGTCGTCCAGTCCTCGTGAACTCACGCATTCGTCTTGTTGCCACACTCGATAGTATTGAGAATATCCGTGGTATCTGCAAGGCTGGTATCAAGTTCCAGATTGAGATTGAGGGCGAGCGCAAGCCAGCACTTGAGGGTGTTGCAACCTTCCTTTATTACTTTGAATAAGTAGAGATAAACTCTTATAAATACGCATAAGCGGGCATAAACGATTTGTATTGTTTATGTCCGCTTATTGTTGTTTTATGTTATCAAAGTACGACTTTAGCTATACAATTAATGTTAAAAATCGGCTTATATCATTAACGATAAATATAAATTGTTGTACCTTTGCAGTGCGAATAGATTATTTCAGGTAACAATATATATTAAAGTTTACTTCAGGAGTTTGAAGTTATCAAAACATTTAAGGAAAAAAGAATGGTATACGACCAACTAAAACTGCAGAACCAACTCTGCTTCAGATTGTACACAGCAAGCCGCCTTGTTACTCAAACTTATTATCCATTACTTGAGGATTTAGGTATTACCTATCCTCAATATCTTGTACTAATGGCTCTTTGGGAAGAAGACAATCAAAAGGTGATGGAACTTGCACACCGACTTTATCTTGACTCAAACACAATGACTCCACTTGTTCAGCGTATGGCTCAACTTGGATTGGTTAACCGTGTCAAGGGTGAAAAGGATGGAAGAGAAACCTATGTTTCGCTTACTGAGCATGGAATGCAATTGCAAGAGAAGGCGAAGGATATCCCATCGTGCATGGTAGGAAAGTTGTTTGAGAGCGAAGAAGAGATTGTTCAGTTCAAGGAAATAGCTGCTGATCTTGATCGTCTTATTGCTCGTCTCTCAGGACAACGCTCTAAGGAGAAGGAGGAGGCAATGGCTAAGATGCGTGAAGAGCGCTTAGCTTCTAAAAGAAAAAGAAAGTAATTGCATATAAACTTTATCACATAAAATAATGAAGGTGTATCAATAATAGGATGACTATTAGGGTACACCTTTGTTAATTCATAATGCATAATTCAGAATTCATAATTATGATTACTTAATAACGCTCAAAGTTTAAATCTCAAATATCAAAGTTAATAGTTCAAAGGATGAAAAACATTCGCGAAATTCGTAGTCGGTAAAAGTGAAATAGAGGTTTGTACATATCAAAAAATTCAAAGTTCAATGGTCAAAGGATAAAATAGTTTAAAGTAAATTTTCTCCTTTTCTTGCTCATTCTCCATATTTTTCATAATTTTGTAACGTGTCATAATATCATTGTTTTAAAATGATAAAGGCAGATGATGACACGAAATAAATGAAAGAAGAAGAATGAAGAAAATACTACTATTATTGACTGTGCTACTCTTTGCAATGGGAGCACGTGCGCAAAAAGATATTGTTTCGATGGCTGATGCGATTAAAATCTTTCAAGCAAAGACACTACAAGTGGGTAAACAAGTGCTTGAGAAGCAAGGCTACAGCTATAAAGGAGTCTCATCGGACGAGTTTGGAAAGGACTATAACTGGGTGAAGAATATGAACCTAACCAGCGACTTCCTGCCAACTGCCATGGGACGTGGTAACTCCAGTATGGTACTCTTGGCACAAAATGGTAAGACGGTTTATGTCTATGTCTTTAACCGTACTGCCTTTGCGGGCTTGCAGGCACAGGTGAAAGCGATGGGATATGACATGGGTAATGCTGTGAAGGGAGACAAGACTACGCTGATTTGTACGAAGGATAATCAGCCAACAATTAGCTTTCTGACCCTCCAGCAGCCACTTCCTTACTGTGTGCAGATTACCGAGTAAGCGAAAAAGACAATAAGATAAAAGGATAGAAAACGAAGATAATGAAGAAGAAACCAACCTATAAGGTACCCGTATCCATCTGTGCTATTGTGCTTGTGGTGGGTGCTATAGTACTTGCTGTTCTCATGGAAACACGTGAGATGGCTCCTCCTCGTAAGTACGAAGTGGATATGTCGGGTGAAGTTATCGGTATTGATAATGGTCCGAAGATTCCTGTATTGACAAAGGAAGAGGAGAAAGATGAAGAGGTGAAGGAGGAGAAGAAGACAGAAGCTCCAAAGAAAGAATCTTCTGAGTCGGAAGAGACAGCAGATCCAGAGAACCCTGTCATCGTTCCTAATGTTCCAGAAGGTCAGACTGAACCAGTTGTAAAGGCTCCTGTGCCTGAGATTAAAAAGCCTACGATTGATCAGATTGAGAATTAATGTGGGGGTGTTGGGTGTTAAATGTTGGGTGTTGATGGTTTGTGAAAAGGGCAGCTGACATATATAACATCTTACATAGAATATCAAGTTATATATACTTGGTATTTTTAAAAATAAGTTGCTGTCACTTTTAACATTTCGCGTAAATGAATGAAATGTTGGTACTTATGAGCCTAAAATGGCTGACAGGAGTGACAGCAAGTTTTATTTTACCAACTATTAGCCCCAATATGAAGTATATTGTTTTTGAATAGTCTTGTTTTATTGTCGGTATTTTGTCAGTCTTTCTGTCTTGAAGTAATTCGCTACAACGCTAATATAAAGACAATTAGTTCGTTCGACAATAAAACAAAACTTGTTTAAGTGCTAATCTTATTTACCTTAAAAGGGTAAACCTATTACCAATTAATATGGGTTATTCTGCCGTTCTTGATTGTCGCAGAGATAACATAACTACGTTTAGACTTACCACCCTTGCGATCGATATCCAAAGTAGCTGGTATCTTTAGGCGAATATCTGCACCCGCTTCATTACTATTTTTGGTTACTTCAGTAGGCGAACCAAGGTGCCAGTTGATTGTCTTGACATCAGCTTGATAAAGTCGGTCGGTCATATAACGGCGAATATCCTTCACCGTAGCACCACCTGAACCAAGGAAGTTTAATGATGGCGCAACAGCACCAGAAATCTTATCCGTGCTTTTACTGTTGATACCTTGTAAGAGTTGGCGAACCGCAGCAACCGCTTTTGCTCTCTCACCATCCGTGACCTTTGCAGCAGCTGACTCCTCAGCCATCTCTGGTGTCAGAATATTCTTCAACTTCTCATCGGCTTCCTTACTATGAATACCATTTGGATGCTGCGCCTTATAGCCAAGATAAGCATTCTCGTTGTTTTTAGCTACAGCTCCTGCCCAGTCTATTTCGTCAATCTTTGCTTCCAACTCACCACGATGTTTTGAGTCTGGATACTTAGCAATAAACTGCTGCAACACTTCTTTTGAGTTGCTGGTCAATGCCACAGAAAGGTCATTATCAGACTGTTGCATATTCTGGGTGGTAGTTGTTAGCACCTTTAGACGGGCTGATATACTATCACGATGTGCCTTAGAAGCAGATGGATTCTCCTTGAGATAATTCTTTAGTACGGTTGGCTCGCTACTACTCATTGCTTGTGCGAAAGCCTCTTGCTCATTGTTAGCTTTGCTTGCGCCCACCCCTTGGTTGTAAAGGAAGAGCAATACGGCTGCAGTGATAGCAGCGATGAGCAGTGAGACAGCCAATGACAGATGATTATTCTTATCCGGAGTGCTTTCCTCCTCGTCCTCAGCTATTGCCTCGGCATTGGCAATCACCTCCTCATCAGCATTATCATCCATGATGAAGTCGGCATCGACAGCCTCTTCCTCCGTGTTTGGCTCGTTGATCGTGTCTTGTGTCTTATTGTCGTAATTATCCGTTTCGTGTTCTTCCGTTTCCTCTACTGGGATGATAACATCATCGTTTCCTGTTACTTCCCCCTTGTCAACTGACATGAGAACAACAGGCTCTTGCACCTTACTATCGTTCGTAGCCTCACTTGTGTGATGCTCTGCAGCCGTTACAGAACTCTCTACATGGTGTTCCGTATGATGACAGTTTGGACATGATGATTCCTCTTTGAGGTATAATTCACCGCAATGAGAACATTTAATGATATGTCCGGCAATCTCTACACCGCAGCTTGGGCATACGGGAGCCTTGTCGCTCACTTGATGGCCACATTCAGGGCATTTGATGATCATTTATCTAACGTAAGATTATAGTAGTGTGGATAATTATCTATTTCCTTTTCTCTTGGTGTTGAAGCTAACGCTTTCGTCGGAATCGCAACTCACGCATACTGTGGTTACCCATCAGTCGAGACTTATCAACATATCCTCTCACGCCGTTGATACGTCCCTTGCCAGTGTACTGCCAAGCAAAGATGTCTCTTCCATCGTTCAGCTCTGGCTCGCGTCCGTTATACTGTGCAATGAAAAGTTTATAGCCGTCGAGTGCACCGCTGAGATATCTGTTATAGAAGTTTGTATATGTGTAAACCAATGGTTTAACACCATATTCCTGTGTCATAAGTACGAGGAACCTCTGTAAACTATCGCGTAAAGCCTCCGTACTCAGTCCACCGGTAGTCTCAATATCTACCATTGGGATGAGGTCTTGGTCTTGTGGACGACACTGCATGCGGAAGTTGCGCAACTGCTCCTCTTGTGGAATAGCAGGACGATAGAAGTGGTAAGAACCGACATTCATACCATAGCGTTGTGCAGCCTCGATATTCTCAAGATAGCGTTGGTCAATACGTGTACCGCCCTCAGTAGCTTTTAAGTAAACGTAATTGAGCTTATGATTGCTGTTTTCAGCTACTGTTTCCCACCATACATCGCCTTGGTAATGGCTCATGTCAAGCCCATGAACATGGCTGCAGGTGTCTTCGCATTGGATAGTATATTGTGCCTTCAGACCTGCAAAAGAGAATATGCAGGCGATGAGCATTATTATCTTTTTTAACTTCATAGATGCAAAGATAACATTTTAAGTTGAGATAGCAGTCTGAACAAAGTATAATTCTGTTGATTTTAGTATTTCTTAATTCATAAATCTTAGATTTATTGCGTCTTAATGTTAGTGCGTAGAGTGAAAAGAGGTTCTTCTGGAATGTGAAGTAATGCACTAAAATCTTATGTGTTATGGCATACAGAGTTATGGAGAGAACGGAGCTAAAGGCTATGTCACAGAGGTGCCGATGGCACAAAGAGTAACGGAGTTGTAGCGTACAGATTCTTGATAACTCCTTTGGGATAAAGGTTTTGTGTGTAAGTCGTTAATAAAACCGGCAAACAAACTTTGTTACTCCATGCATCTACAGTGGCTCCGTGCCTATCGTAGCTTTGTTTTCAACAATCCTCCGTATCCTCTGTTTCTCTGTGTGACATATTGTCAAAGTCCTAAACTTAGGGCGGTATCCTTATCATTCCCAATTTATGAAGACTACAAAAAAGCGGATTGTTACTATGTCTATTCAGTGTTTTCTATCGTTCGATACAATCAGATAGTTTTCTTGTGATAGGAACTTTGTCAATTATTTTCTAACGGCTCGAACGCAATTCATGCTCTTTTAGCTTCTTAAAGACGCCCTTTAGGCTTGCAAAAGATGCCCTTTAAGCCCCTTACTAACGCCCTTTAGAAGTCTAATTAAGCACCTCTTGTTTTACTCCTTTATAACTATTTGATTTACTGATGGTTGTAAGCGTGGTGTTCTTAGGCTTTTTTTGTCTTTTTAGGAGTGGTTTTATATGAATTTATGTAATGTTTTTTCAAGTCCTTATTAGTGTTTTTGCGTTGTTAAGATAGAGTGGTTTTTAGTGTGAAAGGGTGGGGCGAGATCGTTTGTTGGTAGTGTTTAGGATAGCTTGGGATAGCAAAAAAAACAGGTCTTTTCGTTAAATGTGCGTACGTTTATCATACCACTTTAACGAAAGGACCTGAAAAGATGAGCCTTTTGTTAGCTTATTATGCTTCTGCAGCCTTCAGATACTGGTTGTAAAGCCACTGCTTTTGCTCGGCAATTGTGAGCTGACTGTTGTCGAGTTCGAGGGCATCATCAGCCTTGCGAAGCGGTGATGTCTCACGATGCGAGTCGATATAGTCACGCTCTTGCACATTCTTAAGGATGTCGGCAAAGTCTGCTTCCATTCCCTTCGCCTTCAACTCGTCGTAACGACGTTGCGCACGTACCTCTGCTGAAGCGGTAACGAAGATTTTAAGTTCGGCATTCGGGAATACCACCGTACCGATGTCGCGACCGTCCATAACGATTCCTTTCTCTGCTCCCATGCGCTGCTGCTGTTCGACAAGTGCCTTACGCACAAAGGCGAGTGTGGCGATAGGGCTAACATGAGATGACACCTCCATCGTACGGATTTCGTTCTCAACATTCTCACCATTGAGGTAAGTGTCTGGACGCCCCGTCTCCTTATTGAGTTGGAAACTGATGTTGATATCCTTCATCTGTGCCTGTAACTCCTCTTCGCGGATGGTTCCGTCTGTATTGAAGAGGTTATGACGTAGCGCATAGAGTGTAACGGAGCGATACATAGCACCCGTATCTACATAGATATAGCCAATCTCTTTGGCAAGGTCTTTTGCCATTGTGCTCTTTCCACATGATGAAAAGCCGTCGATGGCGATAGTTATTTTCTTCATATACTGTATTAATTCAGAATTCAGAATTCACAATTCATAATTATGATTACCGTAAGTTGCTGTGTTTATTGATATACGCAGTTTGTTAATTCATTATCACCCATAACTTAACAAATCATCAACACCTATCACCTAACACCCATCACCTAACACCCAACACCGAATACCCTACGTACATTCTCATTGGTTTGGCGGGCAAATTCAGCTTCATCAACGCCATAACTAAGGGCAAGGGTGCGCATCACTTCAACGATGAAAGCACTCTCGTTACGCTTACCACGATGAGGAACGGGAGCCATGTAGGGGCTGTCGGTCTCAAGAACGATGCGGTCAAGGGGTACTGCTGCAGGGAGATCTTCGCGCAGATGACTACTTTTAAAGGTTGATACACCACCCACTCCAAGCACGAAGCGGTCGAAACGAAGGAACTCCTCTGCCTCCTTCTGATTACCGGTAAAGCAGTGGAAGACACCACCCGGCAGTTCTTTTTCGTACGGGCGCATGATATGTAGCATTTCGTTCTGTGCCTTACGACAGTGAATCATCAGCGGAAGACGTGTCTCAACGCTCCACTTCACAGCCTCCTCAAAGGCTGCAAGCTGCTGTTTCTCGTATTCACGTGTCCAATAGAAATCAAGTCCTACCTCACCAATCGCAATCACTGTCTCACCCGGTTTGGCTGTTCCTTCTGCCTTCTGTCGAAGCGAGAGTAGGATTCGTTCGTGCATAGCGTCCAACACTTCACGCCAATCATCGCGCACCTCCTCTGGCTGCAGTCCAATCATTGGATAGCAGGTGTCAGGAAACTGTCGGCAAACAGCCAATACAGTATCCACTGATTTGAGGTCGATAGCTGGTAGGAAAATCTTTCCTACACCTGCCTCGTGGGCATGACTGATAACCTCTGGGAGGTCGTCAGCAAAGTCTTCTACATCTAAATGGGCGTGGGTGTCTATTATCATTGGGTGGTGAGTGATGGGTGTTGGGTGTTAAATGTTGGGTGTTGATGAAGTGTAGGGGTGATGGGTGTTGAATGTTGGGTGTTGTTGTTTTTTTGGATGACAGGTCTTGACGAGTAGTATTTCTCAGCAATCAATGCACCTATTTAACTTTATCCTGACCTTATCCTATTTGCCTCCCTCCCCCTTTGGGGAGGGTCGGGGTGGGGTTTTATCCTATTTGGCTCCCCTCCTTTCGGAGGGGTCGGGGGAGGCTTCACCACTTCCTATGCAGCATCTTCTGTGCATACGCTAACAGTTCAGCCTTGCGTTCATCAGGTAGGTTTACTGCCGCAATATATTTGTTTGCTTCATCAAAATAATAGTTGATACGCTCAATAGCCATCTTGTCAACGCCGATGCTATTATACAACTCAGTGACGGCAGCAACCTTCTCCTCGTGATTGAAGTTCTCACAGCCAATCCACTTCTCCAACTCCTTACACTGACGAGCATTCGCCTTGTTAAAAGCATTGATGAGCATGTAGGTCTTCTTGTTGCAAATAATATCGCCACCTATCTTCTTACCGAATACCTTTGGGTCTCCATAGACGTCAAGATAATCGTCTTGCAGCTGGAAGGCAAGACCAATCTGCTCGCCAAACTTGTAGAGATTCTCCACATCTTCAGCAGGAGCATCGGCAAGGATAGCACCAATCTTCATCGCACAAGCTAACAGAACACTGGTCTTAAGACGAATCATCTCGATGTATTCTTCTTCCTTTACGTCATTACGATTCTCAAACTCCATATCGTACTGCTGACCCTCACCAATCTCAAGTGCCGTAACGGTAAAGAGACGAAGCACCTCACTGAGGTGTCTGCTGTCGCACTGAGCCATTCTTTCGAAAGCTAAAACGAGCATAGAGTCGCCCGATAAGATAGCCGTATTGGCATCCCAACGCACATGAACGGTCTGCTGTCCGCGACGAAGCGGAGCATCATCCATCAGGTCATCGTGCAAGAGTGTATAGTTATGATAGGTCTCAAGGGCGCAAGCCGGTGAGAGAATCGTCTCTGGGTCGTCCTTAAAAAGATTGTAAGAAAGCAGCATCAGCGTAGGACGGATGCGCTTCCCTCCCAATGAGAGGACGTATTTTATCGGTTCGTACAAGCTTTGTGGCTTGCGGTCATAAGTAAGGTTGTTTATATACTCGTTTACTTTACTCAGAATTTCATTAGCAGTGTACATATAGAATTGGAGTTAAAAGTTATTTTCAAAATAAGCATTGAAGGCTTTTGGGCGGGTCAAAAGTCTTATGCAAGTTGGAAGACAAACGGAATCTCTATCAGCGAACGGCATGGTTTATTCTTCTCAATGCCTGGCTTCCACTTACCCATTGTCTTGAGAACGCGTAGTACTTCGTCGTTGAGAACAGGTACCTTACCACTCTTGATTCTGACATCATCAACCGTACCATCAGCATTGATGATGAAAGTAATATTCACCGTTCCCTGCAGTTTGTTCTCCTTTGCAGCAGCAGGATATTGCAATGTCTTCGTAAGCCACTTCATAAACTCCACCCATCCGCCCGGTGGTGTTGGCGTTTCGGAGAGTATTCGCTTGCTAACCTTGTCGTCATAGCGTTCTACAACCTTGTCGGAATTGTCATCGGTCATCTTCTCCATCTCCTTCTTAGCCTCTTCTTTTATCTTCGGAGGTTCAGTAGTAGTAGTTACCATCGGCATAACAATCGGTTCGTTACTTACCTGTGGAGCCCCCGTCTTCTTATCGTTCGAGTTCATACTTCCTGCATCGTGAGGCGTAACCTTATTCGGGATATCACGGCGTTTAAGGTTGAGCAGGTCCTCCATCGTAGGTTTCTTGTCTTCTTGTGTCTTGGCAAGGTCTTGCTGGTCAATGGCAGGCAGCATGTCCATATCGTGGAGCGTGACATTCTTGATGGCTTTAGTATTAGCCGAATCATCATCACTCCCCGTTGCATTATACTCCATGGCAACAAAGAAGAAAGACAGTGCAACGATGATTCCCAAGAGGAAACCAACCCACCGCTTATTCTCTAAATCTGCTCTATTTGACTTCTTTATTTCCAAGATAAGATATACTAAACACCTTTTTCTGCCGTTATACAATCCATAATGGGCACAAAAACGCCTCATTATAAGTTGCAACGACAAAAGTAATAAGATATTCGGAAAAAGATGTAACTTTGCCGAGAAATTAATTTAGATTAAATGAAAAAAATTGTTTTCACCCTCCTGTTAGCCCTTTTTGCGGTTGTAATACGAGCACAGGAGAGTCAAACTGAATACAACTTCCTACGTCTTCCAGTGAGTGCGCATGCTGCTGCATTGGGTGGAGAGAATATTACTATCATTGAAGACGACCCTTCACTGATGTTCTCTAACCCTGCTTTGGCTTCTTCCGTAAGCGATAAAACCGTGGGACTTAGTTACATGAATTATATGCGTGGAGCTCATTATATGGGTGCTTCTTATACGAAAGCATTGGGTGAGAAAGCAACGTTGGCAGGTGGTGTGCAGTATATGAACTACGGAAAGATGAAGGAAGTCGATGCTAACAACGTACAAACTGGTACTTTCAATGCCAGCGAAATCGCTGTTGAAGGTATCTTCTCCTACGAATTAGCACGTAATCTGGTGGGTGGTATCACGGCAAAATTCATTACTTCTTACATTGGTAGTTATAACTCTATGGCGGTGGGTGTAGACCTTGGTCTCAACTGGTATGAGCCTGAAAGACAGTGGTCGGTATCCTTAGTTGCCAAGAACCTCGGTGGACAGATTAAGGCATACGAAGAGGAGTATGGTAAGATGCCGATTGATGTGCAGGTGGGTGTGAGCAAGACTTTCGCTGCCCTCCCTGTCAGAGTGTCTGCTACCCTCGTTGATCTTACGCATTATGACTATCGTTTTATCAATCACCTCAATCTCGGCGCAGAAGTCTTACTGTCTGAAAGTATTTGGGTTGGTGGTGGTTACAACTTCCGTAAGGCAGACGAAATGACCATCGGTAAAGCTGATAATGCCAGTGCGCATGGGGCAGGATTCAGTGTCGGAGCTGGTATCAACCTTGAACAATTCAAACTCAACCTTGCCTACGGTAAGTATCATGCTGCCAGCAACTCAATATTGGTGAACTTGGCGTACTCCTTTTAGAAGGCGTTGGTAATTCATAATTCATAATTCACAATTCATAATTATGATTACTACTATAATTCATAATTTATAATTCACAATTCATAATTATGATTACCGATATTAAGTGTGGTTTATCGCTATAAGTAACGTGAGACTTGACAACAGCTAATAAGCGACTACGAATTAAGCGAATGATACGAAATCTTTTGTAATAAGGATTTGCGTAATTAGCAAAATTCGTAGTCGCTAAAAGTGAGATAGAGTGCTAAAGCACATATCATAAAGTTCAAAGCTCAAAGTTCAAAGCTAATAATGGTGTTCATAATTATGAATTCTGAATTCTGAATTCTGAATTCTGAATTATAAATTATAACGGTAATCATAATTATGAATTGTGAATTATGAATTCTGAATTATTACAGCGTCTACATGAACAGCATGCCCACTTGGAAGACCACAGCACTAACGATCCAGGCTAATGCTGTAGTGTAACCTGCAGCAAAGAGAGCCCAACCCCAACTGCCAGTTTCGCCTTTAATAGCTGCTATCGTGGCTACACAAGGGAAGTAAAGCAGTACAAAGAGAAGGAACGAGAAGGCTGTAAGTGTTGCAATAGGCTCTGCTTCCTCGTAGCTGATGTGATGCATAGTTGCTACATCCTTTGTAATCAGATTATGTAGCTTTGAGTATTTGCCTGTCTCACTACTATAACCATTGTCGTCAGAGAAGCTACCATCATTAGAATAGAGTACGCCCATTGTTGATGCAACAATCTCTTTTGCACCCATACCAGACAACAAGCCAACATCCAATTTCCAATTGAAACCCTGTGGACGGAACACTGGCTCAACGGCTTTACCGATTCGTCCGATATAGCTTTGTTCCTGTCGTGCTTGATTATCCATGTTCGGATCGTCTGGAAGAGGGAAGTAGCCTAAAGCCCATACGATGATAGAAGCAACAAGGATAATACCTCCCATCTTTTTAAGATACTGTTTACCTTTCTCCCATGTATGGCGACCAATTGCCTTCCATGTTGGGAAACGATAAGGTGGTAGCTCCATCACAAATGGCGTATCCTCACCTTTGACCACAAAAGCTGAGAACAAACGACTCATTGCCACTGCCATCAACACACCTATTATATATAAGGAGAGCATGGCAAGCGAACGATATTTCAACGCAAAGAACGAACCCGTAATCATTACGTAGATAGGTAGACGAGCCGAACAACTCATCAAGGGGAGAATCAACATGGTTATCAATCTACTCCTCCGACTCTCAATCGTACGTGTTGCCATCACCGCTGGCACATTACAACCGAAGCCCATGATAAGTGGGATAAATGACTTTCCATGCAGTCCTATCTTGTGCATCAGTCGGTCCATGATGAAGGCGGCACGTGACATATAGCCGCAGTCCTCCATGTAGGAGATAAAGAAGTAAAGTATTAATATCTGAGGGAGGAACACGATAACAGCTCCTACACCGCCGATAACACCCTCGACGATCATATCTTTTACTGGTCCGGCAGGCATATTCGTAGAAATGAACTCGCCTAACCAACCCACACCAGCCTCTATCCAATCCATTGGATACTGACCAATGACGAAGGTTGCAGTGAACATTACCAACAGTACAAGGAAAAAGATTGGGAAGCCAAAGTATTTGTTTGTCAAGACATGGTCGATGACATGGGTGGTCTGATAGGTGTCTTTCTTATCACCTGTCGAGAAGTTCGCTTCCTTCAGCGCACCATTAATAAAACCATACTTGGCATCCATGATGGCTGTCTCGCTGTCATTACCCGTCTCCTCCTTTACACGAGCGGCTGCCGTATCACGATGATTGAATATCTCAATCGAATCACCTAACGGACTAACGAGTTGCTCTACGTCCTTGTCATGCTCTAACAGCTTGATGGCAAGATAGCGGGTAGAGTAGCGATGGCAGAGTTCAGGGTATTTCTTCAAATGCTCCTGCATCTCTTTAATACCATTCTCTATCTCATGTCCGTGGTTGATATGGATATGACGGAACTGCAACGACTCGTCTTCTTTCCCTTCATAAACGGCAATAATCTGGCGGAAGAGTTCCTTCACACCTCTACCATTGGTGAATACTGTTGGTATCATCGGCACTCCGAAGAGCTCAGAAAGCTTTTGTGCATCAATATGGTCACCACGCTGTTCAGTCTCATCAAACATATTTAGCGCACAAACCATACGTATGTGCATGTCTATCAGCTGGGTTGTAAGATAGAGGTTGCGCTCAAGGTTAGACGAGTCTATCACATTGATGACTACGTCTGGTGTCTTGTCAACCAACTGCTTACGCACGTAGAGTTCTTCAGGACTATAGGCTGAAAGACTATAAGTACCTGGGAGGTCTACAAGGTTAAACACATAGCCATCAAACTCAGCACGTCCCACCTTCGCATCAACCGTCACACCCGAATAATTACCTACTCGTTCGTGTGCTCCCGATGCAAAGTTGAAGAGCGATGTCTTACCGCAATTAGGGTTACCGACAAGTGCCACATTGATTGTATGACTCTTACGGCGCACAGCATCTGATTGTTTCTCGGGCGTTAGCTCCTTGTCCGTGCTGTCGTCTGTGGTTGAATCCATCTCAACCTGATTGTCTTCCTGCTCCTCCTCATTCCCAACAGAGTGAGTCTTCACATCCGACAATACCTCAATCTGGTCAGCCTCGCTATGACGAAGACTAACCTCATAACCCATAACCTTATATTTAACGGGGTCTTGCAAGGGTGCATTGAGCAATACCTCAACGGTCTTACCCTTGATAAATCCCATCTCTATGATTCGTTTACGAAAACCACCGTGTCCTGATACCTTTACGATAACACCAGTTTCTCCAGTCTTTAATTCTGATAACTTCATAGCTTTGATAATTTAGAATTCAAAATTCATAATTCATAATTATGATTACTTCTGTCTATTGTATTTATTGCTGCAAGCAACTTGTTCACTTGTCAACTTGTTCACTTGTTAATTTTTCAAAGTTCCTTTGTCTTCTTCTCAAGCAACTTGTTCACTTGTCAACTCGTTTACTCGTCAACTTAACTACATTTTAACAAACAAAGGTAATGAAAAAAAACAGAATAGAAAATGTTTATACAGTAAATACCTAATAATGGGGATAGGCAACGGCATAAAAAAGGTTATAACAGGTATTTTTCTTCATGAATAATAACAATACACTTACCAGAGGGATGAGGTAATAAAAGCCTCCTTACGCAAAGAGCTACTATTACCAAACCTACAAGAATAGTTTTGTTTTAGTTTGCTGTCACTTTTAACACTTTGCGTAACAATACTGTAAATTAATGAGTTAAGTGATGATTGTGGCTGACAGAAGTGACAGCAACTCTGAAATACAGAGAAGATAAGATGTCTACTATCAATTTATAAACAAGGTGTTTATCCTCAAAGTTATTAGGAATCTGTACGCTATACCTCCGTCACTCTTAGTCTCATCGTTCTCTCCGTGACATTTCCTTATCTCCGTTCCCTCCGTTTCTCCGTGTGACTTATTATATAGGCTTGTAAATAAAATTCATAACCTCGAAAATTAACGAGCATCTTTTAGACTTGAATTAACGCCCTTTTGACTTGCAAAAGATGCTCTTTAAGACCCTTACTAACGCCCTTTTGAAGTCCAATTAAGCACCTTTTACATTCTTGTTCTGTAACTTGTTGATTATTATAGAGTTGTGAGGGTGTTGAGAAATACTGTTTTTTGTGCGAAAAGAGGTGTTTTGTAGGGTTGATATGTAAATATATTTCTCAGTCTGCAAACAGTAAAATGCAATCTTTATTATCTCTTTAAAAACGAGTACTAACTTATCCTATGCAAATGATTCTTCGGTTTTTGCATATGAAGGATAAGAATGTTGCATAAATAATCGTTGTAAGTCAATACCACATATATGGTATTTTTCGTCGCTTTCGATAAACTTTTTGGGGTATTGTTAGGATAGAATGGGAATTTATCCCTATCTTTGTAATGAATTAAAGATATGACCGCAGTGCTATTCTCCACATAGTCACGCTTATATAATAAGGTAGGGCGACATGGCACCATAGGTAAAACGTATAAATATAAAAGATTGTAAGATATGAAATGTTTAGAATTACTATTCCCAAAAGCTGAGAGTACAAAGACATCACTTATTTTATTGGCATCACGCCTTGTGTTCGGATTGACATTTGCGAGCCACGGACTCGACAAGTTACAGCACTTCTCAGAAACAGCTGCACACTTCCCTGCACCCTTCGGTCTGAGTGGTGAGGTGGCAGTAGGATTGAGTATTTTTGGCGAGTTAGTGTGTGGTTTGGCTTTCGTTTTTGGTTTCCTCACACGTTTAGCACTCTTGCCAATGATTTTCACCATGCTCGTTGCCTTCACAACTGTCCATGGCGGTTCTGTTAGCAATGGTGAGTTAGCCTTCCTCTACCTTGTCATCTTCGTTCTCTCATGGTTCGCTGGTGCTGGCAAGTTCTCTGTTGATGGTATCATTAGAAGCAAGATAAGCGGGGGTAATTCATAATGCATAATTCACGGTTGTAATTCATAATTCATAATTCAAAATTCATAATTATGATTACCATTATTAGCTTTGAACTTTGAACCGTTAACTTTGAACTTTGAGATTTGAGCTTTGAACTTTATGATATGTGTTTTAGCACTCTATCTCACTTTTACCGACTACGAATTTTGCTAATTAGTCACCCCTTAAAAACTATATTTCAGCATAAAGTCTGTACAGACAAACTCTATGCTGATTCTTTTTATAAGGTCCAAAAGAACTCTCATAGCTCTTTTGAAGTTATATGCTGCCGCCGCTAATAAGACATTGATAGCATCTCCTTTCACACCTTTATAAAAGTTGCGAGATAATCGATGGTCTGCTTTAAGATGTCCTATGGTTGGCTCTATACCTGCTCGTTTACAAAATAGTTTGTGTTTCTTTTGGTAGTAGCTGTCTTTAGCTTTAGGAGTGTCTGGAATGAGTATCTTTGTCTGCCCAATCTGCTTTACACCTCTATACGCTCTATCTCCTGCTAACTTATCAACCTACTTTCCTGTCATCCTTTGGGTTTGTTCCAATGTCTTTTCGATAGTATGCCCATCATATTCATTCCTAAAAGAACATGCCCCAAGAATAAGTCCTGACCATGAGCGAAGAATAGATACTTTATTGCCAAACTCATATTGCTTATGTTCCTTACCCTTGCTGACACAAACTACATCTGGTTCGTGCAGAGAATATATTTTGTTCTTTGACTTCCTATTCTGAGAAAGAACTCTGTAATATAGCTCAAACATCTTCTCATATCCTTTCCTTCCCCCAAGATTACGCTCTAGTTCTCTTACTAATCTACCTGCTATAGTCTTCAGTTGCCTATCTGCCTTAGGAGCTTTCTTACGATTCTTGGGATGATTACGAAAACGTTGGGAACGGTAAATCCCTTTCAACGTACGCGTATAACTTTGTCGTAGAGGAAGACACTTGTCATGAACTATCTTCAGAACGTTTTTGATTATCTTTTTATGCAACTTCGCATCTGTTGGATAGGTTATATTCTTCTCCTGCACGGTAGAATCAATGAAAGCCGTATCAAAATGATCTTCGTCATCATGGTCGGTATTAACACGGATGCTCTCTGCTAATATTAACTCCATACCTTCCTCACCTATACGATTTCTGAAGTGAACTAACTCGGAAGCGTCGCAGGGTTGTTTGGGCATAAATTCAAGTCCACCACAAAAATATTGATAGTAAGCATTCTCACTCCATTGAGAAACAACCATTTCATCTGAAACATTACGCAAATGTTTTAAGATTAAAAGACCACATATCAAGCGAATAGGATGAGCGGGGCGACCATTAGTATTGCAATACAATGGAGAAAAAGCATTTTCAAAACACTCCCAATTAATCTTATTACTAAGTTGAAAAAGGGGATGTTGATGACTAAGCATGTCCTCTAAAAAAGAGAACATAGAGAGCTGTTTGGATGTACGTTTAAGTATAAATATCTGCAAGATTTATAATGTAAAGGTACAAAAACTTGCAGATATAAGCAAATAATTTTCAGCATAATATACTGTGAATCAGAGGAATATTAGGCTTTTAAGGGTGGACTAATTATGCGAATCCTTATTACAAAAGATTTCGTATCATTCGCTTAATTCGTAGTCGTTTATTAGCTGTTGTCGAGTCTCACGTAACTTGTAGCGATAAACCACACTTAATATCGGTAATCATAATTATGAATTGTGAATTATAAATTATGAATTATAGTAGTAATCATAATTATGAATTTTGAATTTTGAATTATGAATTACAACAGTGATTCTGAATTACCAACACTCAATATCTTTTGCTATATCGGGCATTGTCTCACGTTTGAAGACAGGACTCTTCACGCCTGCCCGTTTCTGTTGACGATAGTCATCGAGTAGGCGGAAGGCATATTTACCAAGTGTTAAGATAGCAATGAGGTTACAAATCGTGATGAGAGCCATGAAGAAATCACCAATACTCCATACAAGGTCGAGGCTGGCAATGGCACCAAACATCACCATTACACCACCTGTTATCACACGCAAAGCGAGAATGGCTGAAGGCTTTTGAGTAAGGAATCGTACGTTTGCCTCACCATAATAATAGTTTCCGATAATACTACTAAAAGCGAAGAAGAAGATGGCTATTGCTATAAAGATTGGACCAGCTGCGCCCACTTCGCTCTCTAAAGCAACCTGAGTAAGGAGAATTCCTGACTCAGAATTGTTGACATAAAGTCCACTGATGATAATGATAAAAGCCGTACAGCTACAAACGAGGAGCGTATCTGTGAATACACCGAGCGACTGGATGAGTCCTTGTTTTACGGGATGAGTAGTAGATGCGGTTGCTGCAATATTAGGAGCAGAACCCTCACCTGCCTCATTGCTGAATAGTCCACGCTTAATACCGTTCATCATCGTAGCACCTAAGCCGCCACCTGCCACCTGTTCAAAGCCAAAAGCGTTCTCAACGATAAGGCGGAAGACGTGTGGAATGAGTTGAATATTCATTACAATAATGACCAAAGCAAGGAGTACGTAACTCACTGCCATCAGCGGAACGAGTACGCTACTAACTTTGGCAATACGCTGAATACCACCGAAAACGATTGCTAAAGAGAGTATAGCGAGAGCGCCACCCATCCATGTCGGATCAATAGAAAATGCCTTTTGCATAGCACCACAAATCGTATTACTCTGTATGGAGATATAAGCCATACAGAAGGTCATTGTAATCAGTACGGCAAAGAGTTTCGCCATCCATTTACAATGCATACCATGTAGAATGTAATAGGCTGGTCCACCAATGAATGAGTCAGCATGACGACGCTTATAAAGTTGGGCAAGTGTAGACTCTATGAAGGCTGTTGCAGAGCCTAAGAGGGCAATAACCCACATCCAAAAGACAGCACCAGGGCCACCAATGGCTATCGCAGTTGCCACACCAGCAAGGTTTCCAGTACCTACACGTGAGGCAATTGAGACGGCAAAAGCTTGAAAAGATGATACATGTTTCTCACCTTCGTCATGTGTTCCTGTCGAATCTCCTAATAGGCGAACCATCTCGCCAATCATGCGAAACTGCACAAAGCGCGTCCGCCATGTAAACCACAAAGCACAAATAACGAGTCCTGCTACGAGGATATATGTCCATGTAAAATAATTGACAGATACTATGGCTTGATTCAGCCAACCGTCTGCGGAAAACAATTCTATCATTTAATATAAGGCTAAAAATTACGCGCAAAAATAATAAAAACATCTGAAAGATATAAGTTTTGTGTGCAAAAAAATTAGCTATTCACTTGACTTTCATAATTATTTCACTAACTTTGCACAATGCTAATGGTTGACAAACACAATGGTAAGAAAAAGAAAAAATAAGTTTAGAGATGTACGCGAATTTCTGATGATTGCATTGGCAATGCTCATCGGCAGCTTTGGCTGGTGTGCATTCTTATTGCCACATCATATCACGATTGGTGGTATTGCGGGTATTGCATCGGTTATTCAGTGGGGTCTTGATATCCCTGTGCAGTATACCTACCTTACTATCAATGGCATACTGCTCTTTGTCGCGTTAAAGATATTGGGTTGGAAGTTTTGTGTTAGGACGATTTTTGCCGTATTAGTGTTCGCCTTTTCGACGTCGGTATTGCGTGAGGTCTTTGCTGGACATCCGTTGTTTTCAGACGAACCTTTCCTCGCCTGCGTTGTAGGTGGTGTGTTATTAGGTGTCGGAGTCAGCATCGCCTTGCAGTATAATGCCAGTTCGGGCGGTTCGGATGTGATTGCGGCAATGATTCACAAGTATCGTGATGTGTCACTCGGACGTGTCATCCTTGCTTGTGACCTCTGTATCATCAGTTCCAGTTACTTAGTCTTGGAGAATTGGGAAAAGGTTATCTATGGTTACATAGTTCTCTTCGTAATGACCTATGTGGTGGATTACCTTATTAATGGTATGCGTGGTTCCGTGCAGTTCTTTGTTATTTCTGAACACTGGGGAGAGATTGGTTCTGCCATTAACAACGATGTTGATCGTGGCTGTACGGTTATTGAGGCTCGTGGATTCTACACTGGTAAGAAGGTGGGAATGCTCTTTGTCATCGCACGTCGTTCTGAAGCACACTCCATCTATCAAGTGATTGACGAAATAGACCCGAATGCCTTTGTGTCACAAGGTGCTGTCAATGGTGTCTATGGCATGGGATTCGATAGAATGAAGGTGGCACATAAAAAGAAAACAGCTGACGAGAAAGTCAGAACAAAAGAATAAGAAAGAAGGAAAGATTGTAAAGATGAATATTCAGGAACTCGAAGGTAAGCGTATTGCCGTTCTCCTTTCTGGCGGTGTTGACAGCTCGGTTGTGGTCTATGAGTTTGCACGATTAGGACTACATCCTGACTGTTTCTATATTAAGATAGGACCGGAAGAGAAGGAAGACTGGGACTGTAACTCTGAAGAAGACCTTGAGATGGCTACACTTGTGACACGCCGCTTTGGCTGTAAGTTGGAAGTCATCGACTGCCATAAGGAGTATTGGGACCAGGTGACACGCTACACCATGGAGAAGGTGAAGGCTGGTTTTACGCCTAACCCAGATGTGATGTGCAACCGACTGATAAAGTTTGGGGCTTTTGATGAGAAGATGGGACATGACTATGATCTCATCGCAACGGGCCATTATGCACAGACAGAATGGATTGACGGACGTAAATGGCTCACCACAAGTCCTGATCCAGTCAAAGACCAGACTGACTTCTTAGCACAGATTTACGACTGGCAGCTGAAGAAAGCAATCTTCCCTATTGGCCACTACGAGAAGAATGAGGTGCGAGAGATTGCCGAGCGAGAGAATCTTATCAATGCGCACCGAAAGGATTCGCAGGGAATCTGCTTCCTTGGAAATATCGACTATAATGAGTATGTACGCCGCTATTTAGGCGAAGAAATAGGCGACGTCATCGAACTTGAAACGGGAAAGAAGATTGGCGAACACAAAGGACTATGGTTCCATACTATCGGGCAACGGAAGGGACTCGGTCTTGGCGGTGGCCCTTGGTTCGTTATTAAAAAAGATGTAACTAAAAATATCCTGTATGTAAGTCATGGCTATGACCCTGCTACAGCCTACAAAAAAGATTTCCCGCTCCATGACTTCCACTTCCTAACAGAAGGTATCACAACCTTACCTGAGAAGATTACCTTCAAGATTCGCCACACACCTGAGTACCATCCCGCAACTGTTGAACAGTTGTCGGACGGTAGGTGTATTATTCACTCTACCGAAAATATCCATGGCGTTGCCCCTGGACAATTCTGTGTTGTCTATGATGAACAGCACCATCGCTGCTTTGGTTCTGGAGAAATAACGTTGTAAAGTTAACGAGTTGATGTGTTGACAAGTTGACAAGTAGACGAGTTGACAAGTTAACGAGTTATGTGTTCTGTTTGTTGAGTTAGCTTGAAGAACTTTCATTTTGCCTTTGCTACAAAAATAAACAATCATTGTCGGGTTATTTTTTCATACAAAAAGAATAGATAAAGATAGGCTATAACAGCTTTTCTAAGTATTGCTGTCAGGTAAACATTCACTATATCCCTTAGAAATTAGTGGCTTACTATCTTTATTACTATAATCTTATCGTCCCTTTCTTTCTGTCTTCAAATGATGTGTTGAAGCCCCGCACATGTCGTGCTGATGCTTAGCACCAATGGTGCTGAGTACTAATTACGTTGTAATATATGACCGATGAGGTCTTAATTTGTTGTTAGAAGTAGGTTATACTATTAAAAATAAGGTTTTCATGAAATATGGAGTGATAAACTAAAAGTCTTATATGATAGGCACACGGAGTCACGGAGAGGACGGAGGTTGTGCAATGTTACGGAGGTGCCGACGGCACAAAGAGCGACGGAGGCGTAGCGTACAGATTCTTGAGAAGTCTTTTGGGATAAACGCTTTGTGTATAAATTACTAATAGAAATGGCAAACAAACTCCGTCGCTCTATGCACCGACGGTGCCTCCGTGACTTCCA
Source organism: Prevotella melaninogenica ATCC 25845 (assembly GCF_000144405.1). Lineage (NCBI taxonomy): Bacteria > Pseudomonadati > Bacteroidota > Bacteroidia > Bacteroidales > Prevotellaceae > Prevotella > Prevotella melaninogenica. Next base: position 1,001,669 of record NC_014371.1, on the reverse strand, counting down.
TTGCTTTGTTTTAATAATCCTCCGTCCTCTCCTTTTCTCCGTGTGACATTTTCTCAGAAACCTAACCTTAAGTGGCAAAATTTATCACTCCAAAATCCTGAAGACCCAGAAATAAGCTTAATAGATTACTGGTCTAAGAGCAGAGAAACAAATTAAAACGATTTTTCTTATATAGTTAATAGGTGGGATTTGATCGTTTCCTGCCACTCATCAAACGACTTTGTAGATAATTCTTCTTGTTAACTTCGTTTTCTAATATCTTTTATTTTCTTAAACTAATGTCGTATACTTTTGTCTACTTATTTACATATTCAAATGTGTCCTTTTTACAATCACATCCCGTTCTCTTTTATCTAAATATCTGCTCAACCCTTTTGTAGCTTACAAACTACGAGGATTTTATAATTATAAGTGTTTTATGTACTCTTTTGTTTGAAATAGAAATTAATAATACATTTTATGATTTAAAGTATAATTTTAATCGAAAAAAGATTGCTTCTTTTATAAATAATATTTATATTTGCAGCAGATATATAATAGAACGAATAACCTGTAAGAGTCTTTACTCATCAATTCCTCTAAAATATCTTCTGCCATACGTGCAGATACCATAGAAAAAGTGTTACATCCAATATTCGATTAACTATAAATATGTATATATGAAGCAGGTTTACTATTTTATTTTCTTAATGCTACTGGCGTTTTCGTCAGTAAACGTAAAGGCTGACACGACTGTAAGAGTCAAGGTTGATGATATCAACAGAGTTTCAGTCAAAGTAAATTACTTGCCCGTTGTCAATCTTGCTAACGGAACAAATGAAATTACTGTGCCCCAATATGGTGCCTTAACCATTGAGGCAAAACAGGGTTATTACTTAAAGAGTGTCCTCAAGACGATTGATAATGATAACTCTGCACCACAGACTATTAATAATCTAACCAGTTGCAACATCTATGTTTCGGATGCAGACAATAATAAGCTCTTCACTGTTAAAAGTGCTGACTTAGCTAAAGCTCGCACAGGTTCATGTACTGTAAACGTTGATAATGCCTCAAAAGTGAGGGTGTCACGCAATGAATCACGCACGTCTGTAGAGTTACAAAATGGTGAAAACACAGTTAAATGGATTCCTAATACCGAGAAAACACTTGTAATTACCAATGCTAATTATGGTGATGCCCCTATATATAAGGTGACCCTCGACGGTAACGACGTTACTCCTTCAAGTGGTCAATACTTTGTCACGCTGACCGCTGGCTGTGTTGTTGACATTAAAGCCGATTATCCAAACGTATCTTATCCTGTTAAATTCAACTTTACTGACGAGAAAGCAAAGGGTGTTATCTCAAAGGTAATGGCTGATGGTGAGGAAGTTAAGAACTACAATGACGCTGATTTCAAGCTGAAAGCTGGAACAAAATTGTCATTAACTTTCGACCAAAGAAACTATGCTTTAGATGCTTTCAAGGTTAATGGGACTGCCACTACGATATATGGTACCTACGAATGCTATGTGAAAGACAATCTTGTCTTTGATATTCAAGCACATAAATATGCTACTGTAAAGGCTGTGCTGACTGTTGATAAGGCAGCAAATATCACCGCTTATGAGGGACAAAGCTATAATAATAAGGTGATAACGCTACAGAATGGCAGTAATAATATTGAGTTAGGCGAGAAGAATAACCTCATCCAAATAAAACCTAATAGCGGTTGTAAGATTGAGTCTATCAAAGCAAATGGCACTCCTGTAACAGCCAATTACGAAGGAGCATACGAGATAAGACTAACCGATGGTATGACGATTGAGGTTACGACATCAGCCATTGTGCGCGACCAGAAGGCAACAGTTTTCATTGACGACATCAGTCTTGCGAACTATGGATTCAACTTCTACCGCTCTGACCATTCAACGATTAAGATGCAGACAGGTGAAAACACGGTGATGTTCTCAGCCGACGATCATCATTTCATGCTTGGTGCTTACGGCAACGACTTGAGTAAGATGGTAGTTAAACTCAATGGAACGATACTTGCCCCATCCTATCCTGGCGGCACAAGCTTTGAGTTTGATTTGAAGAACAACGACCGTTTAGATGTCCTTCTCAAGGGCGACACAGCTGGTATTGATGCCATAGAAGCCGTAAAACAAGGGAAGGCTGTAGTCTATCGTCTCGATGGCAAGCGCATAGAAGGCACACAACTGCCTAATGGAGTATATATTATTAACGGTAAAAAAGTTATAGTTAACAAGCGATGAGAAAAATTCTACTCACTGTATTTTGTTTATGTTCGGTAGGATTAGCTTACGGTCAGTCGAAGCTTGACCTACAAAGTCAGTTGGAACTGTTCAAACTCCGTAACACTTCCATTCCTACCTACAACAGTCGTACACGTTCGTTTGAACGCCCAAAGAGTGTACCAGAGAACACAATGGCAATGGTCGAAATGAAGGATCAGAACGACCGTGCAGACTTAGAGGCACAAGGCGTAAAGGTGCTGCGTGTACGTGGTAATATTGCCATTGTCGTGGCTCCAATAAAAGACATTGAGCGTATTGCAGGCTTAAAGTGCGTTCGTCGTATGGAACTCCCACGTCGTGTTTATCAGAAGATGGACGTCGTACGTAAGGAGATTGGCGTAGATAAGATTCACAAAGGTATCGACCTCCCACAGGCTTACACTGGTAAAGGAGTGGTAACGGGTATTGTTGATGGTGGTATTGACCCTAACCATATCAACTTCCTCAAGCCAGACGGAAGCACGCGATTTGGTTATATCAGTAAGATTACAGCCAGTCAGTCAAATAAGGATGGTTATCAATTCGATAACTATTACCCTCGTGTCGTGCTTGATACCTTAACAAACCGTGATAATGCATACGCTATTGAGGACTTTACGACTGATTCCTACACTACGTTCCATGGTACTCACACTACAGGAATCATGGCGGGTGGATACAAAGGCAATATCAACTATGCTAAGACTAACGATAACGATAGGTCTTATAAAGTGACAGGTCCTAATCCTTTCTATGGTTGTGCGACAGAGTCAGAACTTGTGGCTTCATGCGGTGATTTGCGTGATCAGTATATTGCATTTGGTGTTGATGATGTCGTACAGTATGCAAAACTATCAGGAAAGAAGCCAAAGCCATGTGTTATCAACCTTTCATTAGGTAGTAACATTGGTGTACACGACTCTACAAGTGTAATGAATCGCTTCCTTGCAGAGGAAGGAAAACACGCTATTATCTGTGTTGCTGCAGGTAACGAAGCGAACATGGGTATCGCATTAAAGAAGAATTTTACCGCTGCAGATGAAACGGTTAAAACCTTCCTCACGCCAATGCAACCAGATACTTTGCGTTCTGGAGGTAAGACCTACTTTAATCTTCGTAACGGACAGATAGCAGCTTATAGTAATGACTCTACAGAATTCGAGTTACAAATCGTTGTTACTAATACGAAGCGTGGCAACCGTGTTGTTAGCAGAATCCCTCTTCCAAATAATACAAATGGCCAACCTATAACCTACGCATCAGGTGGTGAGTATTCAATGTCAGGTGCTGTTATTAACCAAGGCTTTGCGAAAGCGTTCGATGGATACGTCACAGCAGCTTCTGCAATAGACCCTGAAACGGGCCGTTACTACGCTATGGCGCAGATAATGACCAGTGATAACCAGAAAGATAACAAGGATGGAAACTATAAACTGGCGTTGCTAATAACGAGTAAGAAGCCTGGACAGCGTGTTGAAGTGTACAGTGATGCACAGTTTATCTACTTTGATAGCAACAAGCAGGAGGGCTTCGTAAGCGGAACACGTAATGGGTCTATCAGCGATATGGCATGTGCTGCAAACATCGTTACTGTTGGTAGCTACAATGTACGCAACCACTGGTCATCTCTCGACGGCTTTGTTTATGGCTACAACAAGCGAGGTGATGAAGATGACTTCCCTGAAGGCGAGGCTTCACGCTTCTCTTCTTTCGGTACATTAGCCGATGGTAGAAACCTTCCACACGTATGTGCTCCGGGTGCATCTATCATCTCTTCTGTTAATACATATGCTGTAGAGAATACTGACTTAGGCTATACTGACATGGCATTGCAGGGTAAGTTGGAGAAAGGTGGTAAGAAATACTACTGGCATCAATCTCTCGGAACATCCATGGCTACGCCTGTTGTAGCTGGTGCTATTGCCCTCTGGCTTGAAGCAAACCCAAGTTTGACTGTCAAGGACGTAATACGTATCATCCAACAGACCGCTCGTAAGGATGACTATGTCACTAAAACGGGCGACCCAGTACAGTGGGGAGCAGGTAAGTTTGACGCTTACGCAGGTTTGAAGCAGGTACTAAAGGAAAAGGAAACCAATGGTATTAATGGTGTAAGATACGCAGAGAGTCAGGCAGTACCTGTCATTACAATGACTGGCGAACGCTCTTTCTCAGCCTTCCTTGCTGGTGCAAAGCAGCTGAATCTACGTGCTTACTCACTCAGCGGACAGTTAGTTCACTCGCTCTCAGCACAAGGTGACGAACTCAACGTTAATGCCTCTTCATGGAACAAGGGCGTTTACTTGATTCAAGTAAATGGTGGTAAGGCACAACGTATCGTTATCTATTAAGGCTTGATACACATCGAATAATATTCCCAAAGGATAGGACTAACACTCTTAACCCTTGGGAATACGATAAGTAAAGATAAGCTATAAAATCAGAACACAATAATATTTATATTTATATGAAGCACAAATTTACTTTTTTACCATCATTCCTCCTCTTAGTGATGGCTATGTTGTGGAGTTCGCTTGCTGCCCATGCGCAAGACGAAGTTTTGATTCGATTCCACACCAATGTGCCTGAAAAGGCAAAGAATTCTGGTGTGGCAGCACAGGTTTCTTTTGTGTTGGGCTCTAAATCAGACAAGGCTGATGTCTCTATCGACTATGGTTCTGGTGATACCGAAGTTGAGATTAATAAAGCTATTGTTGAGAATGATCATGGCGAACAGGCCATTAAGGGTACTCTCTGTACAGATGTTGTGTCAGATGCAGGCTGGGTAACAATCAAAGGTAACCCAGACGACCTCTATTTCTTCAATGCTTCTGGTAACGAGATCGACCAGATTCAGTTTAATGACAACTTGAAACTCCAAGTCTTGAACTTAGAGCATAACAACTTAAAGTCACTCAACATCGATCGTTTACAGAGTCTGAATATTATCTATTTGCAGGATAATCCTTTCTCTGCTACAACTCCATTAATGATTGGTCGTATGCCAAATCTTATGGTGTTGGAGGTTCCACAGATTGGACATATCTCTCCAGACTTCACGCTTAAGAACTTTCCTAATCTCCGTTCGTTTGATGCTTACCACACTATTAGTCTCAAGACAGCAGATCCAACAGGCTGCCCATATCTGCAGCGTTTGAGTCTTGACATGACAAGTGTTGAAAGTGTAGACCTCTCAAAGAACTCATTACTGCAAATACTCAACGTGGGTGACTCTCGTGTCAAGACTCTTGACCTTAGTCATAACCCTGAGATTACGCAGCTCTACATCTCTCACTCTTCTGGGGCTGTCAATACTGACGTGAAGTTCGAGACCATTGATGTGTCTCACTGTCCGAAGCTCTACTATTTCTATTGTGGTGGTAACAACTTGAAAGAGCTTGACTTAAGAAACAATCCAGAGCTCTTCACACTCTCTTGCGACCGTAACCTCCTACGGAACCTTGACGTTAGTCAAAACCCAAAACTATATAGTGTCAATGTACGTTATAACTACATGGACTTTGCGACACTACCTGAACCAGGCAACTGGTTTGAGTATTACCACGAACAAAACCCTATGGAGTTGAACGATACATATAAGGTAGGTGATGTCATCGACCTTAGCAAGCGTGTGCTTCGTGCAAATACAACGACTCAGGCAAGACTCTATCGTGTTCCAAAGGATGACCCAACAAAGCCAGTAGAGTTAGATGACAGCTATTATTCTTACGAGGGTGGTAAGGTTACTTTGAAGAAAGAACTTAATGAAGAAGTCTTTGTTCAGTTCACTAATAGCCGACTCAGAGACTATCCTATCCGCACTGAAAACTTCCGTGTGAAGACTGTTGCCGAGTTTGGTAAGGATGTGAAGGCTATTCAGCTCGCAAGTCTTGGCGACGCAGGTTCTCCTCTGAAGATGTCTGTTGGTATCCTTGGTGCTACAGCAGCTAATCCTGTAACTGTAAAGGTTGACTTAGGCGATGGTAATACTACCCCATTCGAGATTAAGGATGAGCGCCCAGCTACAGCCAATATCGTGACTACACGTACTGGTGCTGGAGACATTATCGTATATGTCCCACAGGATAAGTACGTAACAAGTCTTGAGTCTGATGGCCAGTACATTGACAACATCGACCTCTCTGCACTTACAGAACTTCGTACGCTTACATTGAAGAGAGCAAATCTTACTACTATCGACCTCTCTTACAACAATAAGCTTGAGAAACTCGACCTCTCTTACAATCAGCTAAATCGTGTTGATCTCCGTGGTCCATCATCTTATTTTAATAAGAGTAAGTTGACTGATATCAACATTAGTCATAACCAAGTTGACTCATTGCTCTTCAATACCATCTATGGTGTAACCAAGCTCAATGTAAGTCACAACAAACTGAATAAGTTGGATCTTAAGGATGCCGACAACTTGCGTATGCTTGATATCTCTTACAACAAGTTCACTCGTCTCCTTCTCAACCACAGCGAACTTATAGAGGATATCAATGTGGCAAATAACGAACTTACTGAGGTGAAGATTCCACCTGTAGCACCAGTTAAGAAGTTGAATGTTAGTGGTAACTACTTCACATTGGCTAATATGCCTAACGACTTCGGTCTGACTCGTGGTAACTTTATCTATGCACCACAGAATGTATTGCAGATTTCAACCTCTTCACCAGGTATCGACCTCTCTGAGCAGTATATAACAAAGGATGGAGCAACAACTAACTTTGTATGGAAGAAGAAAGATGGTACACCATTACAGTTGGGCAAGGACTACACCATCACCAATGGTTCAGCTAAGTTCACCAACCTCGCACTTGACTCAATCTATTGTGAGATGACGCATGCTGCCTACCCTGATTTCGAAGGTAAGAATGTCTTCAAGACTACTAATGTTCATCCTATTGCCTTCCCTAAATACGAGTTGGCTTCCTTTACTACTGTCAACCAGACCGATAGCGTAGTATTGTCTCTTGCAAGCTATGTTCCTGGTAAGTCTGTTTACTTCGAGTGGGGCGGCAATGGTAATGTTACACAGTACACACTTGGAGAAAAATATAAGATTTTCCAAGCTAAATCTAAGGCGAACACAAAGGTACGTGTGCTTGTTGCTGAGGCTGATGATAAGGTGAAAGTCTTCAGCGTTGCAAATGTTAAGATGACTGATGTAGACCTCACTGGTTTGAAGGAAGCGAAACTCATTTCTATAACTCAAGCTGGACTTACATCTGTTAAGCTCCCTGCAGCACCAAATCTTACAGATTTGAACTTTGATGGTAATGAGTTGACAGACATTGACTTGTCACCGTTCCCAAAACTTTTCGCAGTGTCATTGATTGGTAATAAGATTAAGAACTTCGACTTGTCAAAGGCACCAAACCTTGGTATTGCTTACCTCTCAAGCAATAAGATGAAGGAAATCAAGCTTGATAACCCTAAACTTGAGAGCCTTGATTTGAGCGATAACGACCTCGAAAACGTGTCACTCGACAAGCTTCCTCAGTTAGAGCAGTTGTGGTTGAACGCTAATAAGTTGACAAAGGTTGACGTATCAAAGAATACCAACCTTAGAGTTCTCAACGTTGTTGGCAACCGTCTGAAGTTCTCTACAATGCCATTGCCAAACAATAACGGCAAACGATTTGATAGATACTCTTACAACCTTCAGGCACCAATCGATGTTAAGTGTGTTAATGGTAAGGTTGACCTCAGCTCTGAAGCTGTTGTTGGCGGTGAGATGACAACCTATCACTGGTTCATCGGTAATGTGACATACAGAGATGGCGAGTTACAAGGTGAGAAGTTAGAGGTCAATGATGAGTACACCGTTGAGAATGGTGTAACTACATTGAAGCTCACTCAGTCTATCACCAACCTTGTTTGTGTGATGTCAAACGATAACTTCCCTAATGCACTTATCTATACAAACTACATCGCGTTCACACCTGCAACAGGTATTGATGCTGTTACAGCTGATAAGGATGTTAAGATTCAGTTCTTCGATGGTGCAATTAGCGTTCTTGGCGCACAGAATAGCACAGTTGCTATCTACTCAATCGATGGTAAACTCGTTTACCAAGGTAAGGTTGCTGACGATAGCACACGCATCTCTCTTGCTCGTGGTACCTACATCGTACGTGTAGGAAACAAGGCTGCAAAGATTAGCGTAAAGTAAATTAGTAGTTTATAAATAGTCAATCCCCTTGTTTGTTGTAGAATACTTATTCGGCAACAAACAAGGGGATTCTTTTATTTATGTAGCCTTATAAAGTCTAATAAAGATTCTTCTTGCTTCTAATTCAGCGATAAATCGCAATCTTTTAGCACCTAACACCATTGGTGCTCACCATCAGCACGACGTGTGCTAAGCATCGGCATGTTAGATGATGAGGGTGGGAGAGGGTCTTTATAATCATAAAAGTGAATAGGATAGGACATGTACAGAATATCTTTAAAATAGATTTAGAGGTCCTTAGCATGAAGATGAAAGTAGACAATAACTTCTTTGGCTGTCTTAATCTCTAATAGGTTATTATACTGCAATACCTTTTATTTTTATTTGTCTACATAGAAAAGAATGTCTCATTATTTCATATTCTCGATGGCTCAATAACATCTTACGAACAGTTTTTACATAGGTAAATAAGAAAGTAACGTATACAAAAACAGACATATGGTTAAAATTCGTCATAAAAGATTAGATTATATGCCTTTTAATCCTTATCTTTGCACGCAATAAATAATACTTATGGACTGGTTAATTGATATTTTTTCGGCAGAGAAACAGGATACGGTAGCCCATATTATGCTATTGTATTCTATTGTCATTGCCTTGGGTATCTACCTTGGCAAAATTAAAATTGGAGGTATTTCGCTTGGCGTTACCTTTGTGTTGTTTGTGGGCATTCTTGCTGGTCACATTAAATTTACAGGACCTATCCCCGTATTGACCTTTGTACAAGACTTTGGATTGATTCTTTTTGTCTTTATGATTGGTTTGCAAGTCGGACCGGGATTCTTTGAAAGTTTCGGTAAAGGTGGTCTGAAGTTGAACATCCTTTCGACGGTGGCAATCCTGCTCAACGTCCTTGTGATGTTTGCTTGTTACTACATTTTCTTTGACACGCAGGACAAGACAAATCTTCCTATGATGGTCGGCACGCTCTATGGTGCTGTGACGAACACTCCTGGTCTTGGTGCTGCGAATGAAGCACTCCACAGTGTCTTCAAGAATGGCATGAACTTCGACATCGCTTCTGGTTACGCTTGTGCTTATCCTTTGGGTGTGGTAGGTATCATCAGTGCGACGATCGCTATCCGTTATATCTGTAAGGTAAACCTTCAAGAGGAGAATGAAAAGCTGAATGAGGAAGAAGCTGAGAATCCTCATGCAAAGCCTTACACAATGTATTTGAAGGTACAGAATGCGTATATCGCAGGCCGTAAGCTCGAAGAAATATCAGAATTCCTTAATCGTGACTTCGTTTGTACACGTCTTATGCACGAAGGGGTATTGTCTGTTCCTACCTTAGATAATATTTTTGAGTTAGGCGATGAGATTCTCGTTGTCAGTGCAGAGGCTGACGCAGCTGCTATCCGTGCTTTCATCGGTCCAGAGATTGAAGTAGACTGGCACGAGGAAGACCAGCCACAACAGTTGGTTAGCCGTCGTATTGTTATCACCAATAGTAAGATTAACGGAAAGACATTGGGCGATATTCATTTCCGTTCAGTATATGGCGTGAACGTAACACGTATCAGCCGACAGGGTATGGACCTCTTTGCTGGTCGCAACCACCGTTTTATCGTGGGTGACCGTATCATGGTTGTTGGTCCAGAAGAGAACGTTAACCGCGTTGCTTCTATGATGGGTAACTCTGAAAAGCGCCTTAACGCACCAAATATTGCAACCATCTTCGTTGGTATCATCGTCGGTATCATCTTCGGTACGTTGCCAATTGCGATTCCTCACATGCCTGTACCAATGAAACTCGGTCTTGCAGGTGGTCCGTTGGTTATCGCTATTCTTATTGGTCGTTTTGGTTATCGAATGGGACTTGTGACCTATACTACAACGTCAGCGAATATGATGCTCCGTGAGATTGGTTTGGCACTCTTCTTGGCTTCTGTAGGTATCAAGGCAGGAGCAACCTTCTGGGACACCGTAGTACAGGGTGACGGATTGAAGTATGTGTACACAGGTTTTATCATTACGATTGTTCCAATCCTTATTGTCGGCACTATTGCTCGTTTGAAGTATAAGTTCAATTACTTCACAATTATGGGTATGCTTGCCGGAACCTATACCGACCCACCAGCCTTGGCTTATGCAAACTCTATCTGTGCAGGTGAGGCTCCAGCTGTAGGTTACTCAACAGTTTATCCGCTCAGTATGTTCCTTAGAATCTTCCTGGCGCAGGTAATTGTACTATTCTTCTGCCAGATTTAGGAAAGAATAAGTTTAAAACGAAAAATAATTAGGGTGTATCAAATTTCTGATACACCCTATTTTTATTCTCCTAAATGTGTGAGAGAATGATTTTACTCTAAATACAACGTCTTTAGCTATCTGTTATCTTACCACAAAGCTTTTCCTTAATCCTCTGAATTTTCTTTACATCATTTCGTTGTTTATTTGCCCCAAATGGCTCTAAAACCTCTTTTTGAATAGCCTTTGTAACTTCCTTAATATCAATCTATTGCAAAATAGCTTTTTAAAAGGTGCTTAGTAAGGTTTCAAAAGGGCGTTAGTTAGCGTCTTAAAGGGCATCTTTTACAAGCCAATTGGGCGTTAATTGCAAGCTGATTTATGCCCTTCTCAATTCGAAGATTAGATTTTTCTTTACATTATATTATTGTTCTATGGCATCCGTGATAGGAGAGTAGGGATTGAGCGGTAACTCATGATGCTATTACTTTGTTCCAGATTATTTTGTTATTTGGTCTTTGTATACTTTGTTACCTTGTCTTTTTTATCTTATTTTTATTTTGTCTCCCCCTAATCTCTTGTCTTTCTTTAAATCAGCAATTTTGTTCATTTACACGCCCATTTACATGTAAACAAAACTTATCAACATGTAAACAAAATCCTATTTTTCTTTTATAACTAATAGCTTGTTCAGATGTTCACTTGTCAAGTAAAACCTGTTTACTTGTCATCTAAACACTCTTCTGTTTATAATTATAAGTGTTTTATGTACTCTTTTGTTGAAATCAGTAAGTATTCAATTAAATTTTAAAAGAAAATGTAATTTTACTCGAAAAATGCTTGCAACTTATATAAATAATATTTAAATTTGCATTCCATGAAAGTAATAATCTTTTTATATTGTGAAAAAGCAGCAATATATTTAGGTTTAAGACTCATCTCTAATAAAATGTTTCAGAAAGGAACAAAATCGTAAAGTTTAGCGAAACAGTTACACAATAATATTTTAATAATCAAAAGAGATCTATGGAGAAAAGAATTACTCTCTTTTTGTTTGGTCTTATCCTGTCATTAGGAACAGCGTTTGGTCAGGCAAAGATTAACGGAACCGTAGTTTCTCAGGACGATGGAGAAGCCGTTATCGGAGCATCTGTCATGGTACAAGGTACTACGACGGGTACAGTTACCGATATTGATGGTCACTTCACTATCGACGTTCCTGCAGGAAAGAAACTCGTAGTCAGTTACATTGGTATGGTCACTCAGACCGTAACAGCAAAAGATGGCATGAAGGTTGTCCTCTCTAATGACAATCATCAGCTTACTGAGGTCGTCGTAACGGGTATGACCCAGCAAGACAAACGCCTCTTCTCTGGTGCTGCTACCAAGATTGATGCTTCAAAAGCTAAGCTCGATGGTATGGCGGACGTGAGCCGTTCACTCGAAGGTCGTGCTGCTGGTGTGAGCGTTCAGAACGTATCAGGTACGTTCGGTACTGCTCCTAAGATTCGTGTTCGTGGTAACACGTCAATCTTCGGTTCATCAAAACCTTTGTGGGTTGTGGATGGTGTCATCATGGAAGACATTGCCAATGTTGATGCAAGTTCGTTGTCATCAGGTGATGCAAAGACTTTGATTTCTTCTGCTATTGCAGGATTGAATGCTGATGACATTGAAAGTTTCCAGATTCTGAAGGACGGTTCTGCTACATCTATCTATGGTGCTCGTGCTATGGCAGGTGTGATTGTTGTAACTACAAAGAAGGGTAAGGCTGGTCAGAGCCATTTGAGCTATACTGGTGAGTACACCCTCCGTTTGAAGCCAAGCTATAAGAACTTTAATATCATGAACTCACAGGACCAGATGGAGGTTTATCGTGAGTTGGAGAAGAAGGGCTATTTGAATTATGCTGAGATTGCTAACGCCTCTACAAGTGGTGTTTATGGTCGTATGTATCAGCTCATCTCTGAGTATGACGCTACTAAGGGACAGTTCGGTCTTGAGAATACACAGAAAGCGCGTGATGCTTATCTGCGTGCTGCTGAGTATCGCAATACTGACTGGTTCGACCAGCTTTTCTCAAGTTCAATCATGCACAACCACTCTGTGAGTGCTTCTGGTGGTACAGATAAGGGTCAGTACTATGCTTCTCTCTCTGCAATGTACGATCCAGGATGGTATAAGTCAAGCCGTGTTCAGCGTTACACTGGTAACATCAATACGACTTACAATATTAATAAGAAGGTCGGTTTGAACCTTATCGCTAATGCTTCTTATCGTAAGCAGAGAGCTCCAGGTTCATTGAGTCGTACGATTGACCCATCAACTGGTGCTGTTAGTCGTGCTTTCGATATCAACCCTTACTCTTATTCTTTGAATACTTCACGTACACTCGACCCAACCGAGTCATATACACGTAACTATGCTCCGTTCAACATCTTCAATGAGTTGAACAATAACTACATGGACTTGAATGTACACGACTTCCGTATACAGACAAGTATTGACTATAAGCCAATAACAAAGTTGAAGCTTACTGCTTTGGTAGCTGTTAAGAGTGCTGCTTCAACGATGGAACATGTCGTTCGTGAAAACTCTAATCAGGCTTTGGCTTATCGTGCAATGGGTACAACAACTATCCGCGATGCCAATCCTTATCTTTATACTGATCCTGACAACCCATTTGCTCTTCCAGAGTCAATCCTCAAAGAGGGCGGTATTCTTGACAGAACAGGTAACCACTTCTTTGGTTGGGACACCCGTCTTTCTGCTGCTTACAACGATGTATTCAATGATACACACATCGTGAACCTCTATGCCGGTGTTGAGAGTAATAGCGTTGACCGTAAGGCTACTTTCGACCGTGAGTGGGGTATGATGTTTGATGCTGGTGAGATTGCTAAGCTGAACTATCGTGCATTCAAGATGTTCCAGGAGAAGGGATCTGACTACTATGGCTTGTCAAATACCCACATCCGCAGTCTTGCTTACTTCGGTACAGGTACCTATTCTTATAAGGGTCGCTATCAGATGACTGGTACTTTCCGTTATGAGGGTACTAACTATTTAGGTAAGGCTACATCAGCTCGTTGGTTGCCAACCTATAACGTTTCTGGTGCATGGAACGCACATGAGGAAGAATGGTTTAATAAGGTGTTTAAGCAGGCGTTGACACATGCTACATTCCGCTTGAGCTACTCACTTACTGGTGACCGTCCTCCTGTAACTAACTCATTGCCAATCTTCACAGCAACAGTGCCTTGGCGTCCATTTACTTCTATTCAGGAGACGGGTTACGATGAGCAGTTCGGTAATAAGAACCTTACCTACGAGAAGAAACGTGAGTTCAACCTTGGTTTCGACTTTGGATTCCTTGACAACCGAATCAATCTTACAACTGATTTCTACTGGCGTCGCAATAGTGACCTTATTGGTTACGTGAACCATCCACAGTTGGGTTCTTATAACCTTGCTAACGTTGCTTCAATGAAGTCTAATGGTATGGAGCTTTCATTGAATACACATAACATCAAGACAAAGGACTTCAGTTGGGAATCTAACTTTATCTTCTCATGGACACACAATGAGATTACAAGTCTCTTCACCCATGCGCGTGTTATCGACCTCGTACAGGGAACTGGTTATAGTCTTGTAGGTTATCCTGTAAACTCTATCTTCAGCATCCCATTTGCTGGACTCGATGGTGAGGGTTTGCCTACATTCATGAACGAGGATGGTAGAAGAACTATCTCTGGTCTTAACCTCCAGGAGCGTGATCAGGAGAAGATTAAGTATCTGAAGTTCGAAGGTCCTGCCGACCCAACTACAACGGGTTCATTTGGTAACGTCTTCCGTTATAAGAATTGGGACCTCAACGTATTTGTTACTTATAGCTTTGGTAATAAGGTTCGTTTGAACCATATCTTCAGCAACCGCTATGACGATATGGATGCTTTGCCTAAGGAGTTCCGTAATCGCTGGACATACAGTGGTGATGAGACTTTGACTACTATCCCTGTAATTGCTTCACGTCGTCAGAACCGCAACAATTCACAGTTGGATGTAGCTTACAATGCTTATAACTATTCTGATGTTCGTATCGCAAAGGGTGACTTCATTCGTATGAAGGAAATCTCATTGGGTTACACTTTCCCTGCAGCTATGATTAGAACTATTGGCGTTAGCAGTTTAGCTTTGAAGCTTCAGGCAACTAACCTCTTCCTCTTCTATTCAGATAAGAAGCTGAACGGTCAGGATCCAGAGTTCTTCAATACAGGTGGTGTGGCTGCACCAGTTCCAAAGCAGTTCACCATGACATTGAGATTAGGTCTTTAATATTTTAACGGAGGCTTCATATTCAGCTGAGAATATCCAAATGTTGATAGTAACATTGGACTTCCTAACAAGGCGAATGGTTGTAAGATGATACAGCCATTAGACAATAAAAAGATGCTGAATCAGAACCAGAAGTAATTTAATATAGAACGAATATGAAAATTAAGAATATCATATATAAGGGCAGCTTGATGCTTGCATCTGTAGCGATACTTGCATCTTGTTCTGACCAATTGGATACGTTGCCAGACAACCGTACGACTTTGGACACACCAAAGAAGATTGCGGGTCTGCTTGTGACAGCCTATCCTGACCGTACACCGACGCTCTTTAACGAGTGGATGTCTGACAATACCGATTACATGGGAGCACAGAATAGCCAGGGTAATCGTGGTGGTGATCAGTACTTCTTCTGGCAAGAGCAGACAGAAGGTGGTAATGACTCTCCTGAGCAGGTGTGGATGCTTTATTATGAGGGTGTCTATAAGGCTAATGAAGCTTTGGCTGCCATTGAGGATCAGGGCGGTCCAAAGAACGATATACTTCGTAATTCAAAGGGTGAGGCTTTGCTCATTCGTGCCTATGACCACTTTATCCTTGCTAACGAATTCTGCCGTCCTTATAATGGCAAGACCAGTACAAAGGATGCTGGACTCTATTATGCAACAGGAATTGCAGACTTCTCTGCAGCTGCAGAACAGAGTAATCGTGGTACTGTAGCTGATGTCTATGCAAAGATTGCTGCTGATATTGAGGCTGGTATCCCATTGCTTAACGATACATATGAGGTGCCAAAGTATCACTTCAATAAGCAGGCTGCTTATGCTTTTGCAACTCGTTTCTACCTCTATTATGAGAAGTGGGAGAAGGCAAAGGAATATGCTGATAAGCTCTTAGGTAGTAACCCTGCTGCTTCTTTGCGTGACTATAGAGCTTTGCAGGCTATGCCACTGAGTAAATCAGAGCAGGCAGTAAAGATTGCTGAGGCTTATTGTAGTGCTTCTGCAGACTGTAACCTCCTTGTTCAGACCAGTGTCAGCAATGCTGGTATGGCTCTTGCACCATGGTTAACCAGTAAGCGTTATACACTTACTAACTACTTGGCAGAGACAGAGTTGTTCCAGAGTAATAACATCTGGGGTACATCGTCAAACCTCATTTGGAAGCCATTTACTGTTAATTCAGGTGAGAGTAACTTCGCTTTGTTGATGAAACTTCCACGTGAGTTTGAGATTCGTAATACCACAACAGGCTCTGGTTATCTCCGCACATTGAACGTTGACTTCACGATGGATGAGGCTTTGCTCAACCGTGCAGAGGCTGAAATCATGCTTGGTCAGAATGATGCTGCTTGTGCAGATATGACTATTTGGATGAAGAACTTCTTCAATACCAATGTGACCCTTACCCCAACAAGTGTACAAACTTACTTCAAGACAGTTCCATATGCATACGCTGATGCTGCTAAGATGGTACCAAGTTTCAAGAAGCACATCAACCCTCGCTTCACTATCGGTGCTGAAGGCTCAGTGCAGGAGTCACTCTTACAGTGCTTGCTGAACTTCCGTCGTATCGAGACAGTACATCAGGGAATGCGTTGGATGGATATCAGACGTTACAATATCGAGATTCCACGTCGTTTGATTGGTGCTAATGGTAGGCCTTCAAAGAACCTTGATTGGTTGGAGAAGGACGACCCTCGTCAGGTGGTACAGATTCCACAGAGTATTCGTGAGGCAGGTGTTGCAGGCAACCCAACCAAGGCTCTTGTAGCAGGTGCGAAGCTCGTTGACCTTTCTCAGTACAAATTGCCAGTACTTTCAGCGGTCAATCAGTATTCTGCTCCAGTAAGTGCACACTCTTTTTAATAGCTAATTAAAGGATTAAGAAATGAAGAAAAACATATTAGCTTTATCGCTGTTAGCGGCAGTGGCAGCAGGCTTCACTGCTTGTTCAGACGATAATTTGTCAAGCGAGAGCGTTATTAAGCCTTCTAAGGCAGCAAATACTGTCTTTGACAAGTGGCTGTACAAGAACTTCGTAGTACCTTATAACATTCAAATACAGTGGCGTTATGAGGACAATGAGTCGGATATGTCTTACTATGATGTACCAGCCGATTCAGCTCAGTCAGTGGAGTTAGCGCATATTGTGAAGTACACTTGTGTTGAGGCTTATACCGAAGCAGCAGGTATTGATTTCACACGTCGCTTCTTCCCAAAGCTTTTCAGCTTCTTGGGTGAGTTCGAGTATGGAAACAATGGTAGTATAAAACTCGGTACTGCTGAGGGTGGAAAGAAGATTCGTCTCTTGGGTGTTAATCATCTTGATAAAGTCAAGAACAATCGTAGCGCTTTGGATGAATATTATCTTAAGACGATTCACCACGAGTTTGTTCACATCGTGAACCAGACTAAGGACTACCCACGTGAGTTTGGTAAGATAACACCAACAGGTTATGTTAATGATTCGTGGCTTTCTGAGAAGTATGGAACAGGCTATGAGAAGCGTGGTTTCGTTACAGCCTACTCACAGAAGGAAGAACGTGAGGACTTTGCTGAGGTAGTAAGTACTTACATTATTTCTACCGATGCACAATGGAACGCTATCCTCAAGAAAGCAACCATTGTGGATGCTAATGGTGCAGAAGCAAAAGATCAGCCAGGTGTAACAGCTATTGAGAAGAAGCTCGAGATTGCTAAACGTTACTATAAAGAGACCTTTAATGTCGACCTTGATAAGGTGCGTGATACTGTCATTGAGCGTGAGAACAACGTTGTTAGTGGCAGTTATAATCTGACAAATCTTAATTATTAAGAAAGGATCATTATATGAAAGCAAATAAATTATTTATATATCTCCTACTTGCCTTGCCAGCTCTTTTCCTTCAGTCATGCCAGACAGAAGAAGAGAATGTCTTTGGAAAGCCTTACTCTGAGCGTATGGACGAATTCCTTCAGAAGGCACAGGAAACGTTGGTTGCATCGCAATATGGCTGGGCTTTAGACTATTATCCACAGAGAAACCAGGTTTATGGTGGCGTGGCTTATACGATTAAGTTCACCAAAGACAATGCGATTGTACGCTACGAGAACAATCCTGATGATGGCGAGGTAAAGTCATTGTATAAGATGAAAGAAGACGATGGACCGGTTTTGTCGTTTGATACGTACAACACTTTCCTCCACATTTATGCTACTCCAAAGAATGGTGAGTATCTCGGTAAGGAAGGCGACTTCGAGTTTGTTATTGATAGTATTGGTGCTGACCGCATCAAGATTCACGGCAAGCGTTCGTTGAATACTATGTATCTCAATAAACTCTCTGGCGAAGCTTCAGAATATATAGAGAAGGTAACAGAACTTACCAACCTCTTTGTTTTCTCTGATGTAGCTCTTAACATTGGTGGAAAGCCTTACACACTTGTTGTTACAGATAAGAATAATCGTCAGTTAGCTATCTATGATGGTGATAAGGTTGTTGCTGAGTCTGCTTATGCGTTTACAGATAAGGGAATCCGTTTGTATGAGCCTATTATGTTGAATGGCGTACAGTTGTACGACTTAACATTTGATAAGGCTACTGCTAAGTTCACAGGAACTGGTGTAGAGTCTACTGCTTCAACCGTTGATGTTAACCTCATTGCGAAGATGATAGGTGCTATCAACGCTTCTAATGGTGAGAAGACTATTACGAAGACCATTCCATATCTTAACAAGCTCGACATCAGTTGTGATGCATCATGGGTTCACCTCTCTAAGGATGGTGATAAGCTCATTATTAAGGTAGATGCTAATCCTATTGCAACGAATGCGCGTGGTGCAAAACTTAAGATTTCAAATGGTATAAAAGAGGCACAGGTTCAGATTATGCAGTTCGACCTTTCTGCACTCATGGGTACTTATGAGCTCACGATGAACTCATATGTATCAAAGGATGGAAAGATGGGCTTCTTTGATAATACTCGTACAGCACGATTGAGATATGTAGGTTCTGGTGCGAACCGCAAGTTCTATCTCAACGTTCACAGTGCTTATGGTTCAGATTATGTATTCCCATTGACCTACGTGGCTTCTGCTAATGCATTCTTGATGCAGGGTGGACAGAAGGTGATGACCTTCCAGGGAAATAATGTAAGCTATAGCATCGGTAATGCCTTTAACATCGATGAGAAGAGTGGTACAGGTACAGGAACAGGTGCTTACAACCTAATTTCCTTCACCATTGCAGACAATGGCGACATCAGCGCATCACTCTGTGGACCATTGTTCAGCATCTCTAATGGACAGGTACAGTATACTGGTTTGACTACTGAGAAAATCATTCTCTGGGCTTACACTGGCGAACCATTCACCTCTGAGAATCTTGCAGGTTGGTGGGATAAGTGGACTAACCCAGTACTCACCAAGAGGGCTTCTACATCTTCATCTGCCAAGCCTTCTATCTTGACAGAAGAGTCGTTAGAAAATACTGAGTCAGTATTGATGCCACAGTATCTACCAAACCGTGTTGCACGCTTCGATGTAGACTGGAACTCATTCCTCACAACATCTACAGCATCTCAAGTAAAACTAAACAAGTAAGTGTTTTATGAAAAAGATATTTAATATTTGTCTTCTCCTTGCTGTTACTGCAGGCTTCGTTGCCTGCAGTGACGACAACGATGCAGGTAGTAATTACTTGCGTGAGAACCCTGTGCAGGTGGTAAACTCAAAACTCACCTTTACTGCTGCGGCACAGAAGGGTGGGGTGAAGTTTACTGCACCTGCTGGCTCAACCGTCTCTGTCAGTGATTCATGGGCAACAGCTCAGCTGCAGAACGATTCTATCGTAGTCAGTGTTACTAACAACCCAGCCATTGACAGTCGTTCTGCAGTGTTGACGATCAAGAATGGTAATGATTCTACTAATCTGCCAATCTTGCAAGCTGGAGCTCTTTTCAAGTACAAAGGTGCTAAGTATTACGCTGTGAGTGATAAGGATACAACCCTCACTCTACCTTATACCGCATTAGGTGCTGAGCCTTCTATGGAGCTTGCTGATGCTGCCGATGCTTCTGGTGTGACATCAATTGAGAATAAGGACTCTGCTTTCGTGGCACATATTGGAGCTAACACAACAGGTGAGATTCGTACTTTCTCACTCGTTTTGAAGAACCAAGAGAATCGTGATACGATTACTGTGACACAGGGTGGCATTGACGACCTCGCAGGTAAGACCTATAGTCTCTATGGTTATGACCTTCTTAAGATGACCTCATCTACAACTGATATTAACACATTGGTTACGCAGATTGTTGGTACACTTGAGAAGAAATCTGATACTGAGTTGACCTTTAATTCAAGTGACACGGGTATGAAGATGACGCTCACCTTTGATCCTGCTAAGGTGTCATTGACATTGAAGGCTGGCGAATATGTTCTTTCAAAGAGAGTGAATGATACCACTTATTTCTACAGAACTGCTATTTGGGACATCAATCATTACGGTACATTCATGAAGCTAATTCGTCAGCAGACTGAAGCACATAGTACTGGTCAGGTGAGTGATGCTGATTTTGCTAAATTTCAGAAGGTTGTTCCTGGTATTTATAACTATTATGCATCAAATCAGTTGACAATGACAGCAAGAATGGCGTACTCTAAGGCGGATAAGATGGTTGCTGGTATTCTTGAGGATAGTGGTAAGAATGCCGCTTACATAAAGAGCTTAACGTATTTAGGACCTTTAGGTTTCCCTCTTAATTCATTTAATGGAAACGTCTTTGCGATCTATAAGTACAACCAGCAGGGAAGCCAGTTATACCTTAACGGTCCTCTGTTCTTGCTTCAGCCTGTGATGCTTTTCCATCCTTTAAGCACAAGTGCTAAGCCTGCTGCGTTCATGAAGAAGAGATAATGAAAGGTTGAGAAATTTTAAGTAGACGAGTAAACAAGTAAACGAGTTGACAAGTTAATTGTTTTGAGGGGTATGGTCCTTGGGATAATTAACTTGTCAACTCTTTTTGTGGTTTTGCATTCCTTGATGGAGACAGGGTAATGGAAGACATGGTAACAGAGTAATGGAAGACATGAGACAGGGTAATAATAGACATGGTACAGAGTAATAAGAGACATGGTACAGGGTAATAAGAGACATGGTAACAGGATATTCAAGACATGGTAACAGAGTAATGGAAGACATGGTACAGAGTAATAAGAGACATGGTAACAGGATATTCAAGACATGGTAACAGGGTAATAAGAGGTTCTTTCGAAATTATTGCTGTCCGGTAAAACTCAAATAACATATAAATCCTTGCGGAATTGTCTTTATATAGGTAATTCCGCATTCTTTTTTGAAATCCAAGCCCCCCTAATCAAATAAGTCAAGTTCTTTTGGTGGTGAATTTGCCTTTTCAGCTATTATGATGAGTTCATCATTTTGTGGATTTTCCATAAATGAGATGAAATCAGTGTAATACATCAGTGTGAGCCTCAGCATGGTTACCAGCTGCGAGAAGGATACGTGTCTTTTTATCATTCTGGAGATAATGGTACAAAGCAGATTGGCAATGAGTACCACCCATGTCTGTATCTGTATGGCATTTACACTGTCACCATAGAAGAAATGCAGTGGGAAGTTCTGTTTGAGCTGCTTGTAAAGGGACTCTATAGCCCATCTTCGTTTGTATATCTCCTCAAGGTCTTTTACATCGAGCTCAAAGTTATTGGTCAGCAGGACAACTGACTTATGGGAGTTATTACTCCACAGTTCTACACGTCTTGCTTCGTGCCGTATCTCTCCTTTCTCAAAGAGAATCTTCTTGTCTGTATGTGTAACCAATCCATCAGGGCTTACATAGGTTACTGAGGACAACTCCGTATAGGTGAGATTCTTCTTCATCTTGGTCACATAGCATACCCCTTCCTCTGTAAGTCGCTGGAACTGTGCATAATCAACGTATGCTCTGTCCATGGTAAGGGTAGCATCCTTAGGAAGATGCACTTCTTTAAGTAGATAATGATCATGCGTGGCGGCAGAGGTAAGCTGTACGACCATGGGAACGCCAACATGATACTTCATCACCGTATGAACCTTCATACCGCCTTTCTTCTTACCACTCTTGGGGTGTCTGCCTACACCCTTGAGTATGTTGTCAAAAAGGGTAATCGTAGTTGAATCCATCATATACAGAAGCTTTTCCCATGTCTTCTGTTCACCTTTAGGGCGGCTGTCCGATAAAAAAGAACCATAACGCTCTAAGAGGTGCGCATAAACCTTTGCAAAGAACTCTTGTGGGCGACGCTTGTTGGCATCAGCAAGCGTACTACGACGGACGACATAGTCGATGCCAAGATGATGCAGTTTGTTTACTTCAGCCTTCATGCCTATCTCCACTTCCCGAAGAGAATCAAAGTGTTTGAGAACACCGAAAAGCATTATGACAAGGTGAGTCCACCCATCAAGACGCTTCACATAAGCTTCACTTCGGGGTGTTTCAAGGCTAATTTGCTTGATTTGTTGCTTATCGAGTAATTTTATTACCTGATTATAGACCGGCTGTCCGATAAAATGTGTACTTTTGCCCATGTTATTGAAGTTTTATCGCAGAAACAAAAGTAACAAAAAGGGCTGAAATCCAAATACGGATTTTAGCCCTTAACTTTTATATGTGAAAAAGGGTTACCGGACAGCAATATTTCGAAATATGGAGGATAAATTAAAAGGCTTATATAATGGGCACACGGAGTCACGGAGTGGACGGAGGTAAACGCAATGTCACGGAGGTGCCGACGGCACATAGAGCGGCGGAGGTGTAGCGTACAGGTTCCTTATAACTTTTGGATAAATTGTTTGTGTATAGAATCTCTAATAAAGCTTGCAAATATGCTCCGTCGCTCTATGCACCGACGGTGCCTCCGTGCCTACCATTACTTTGTTTTATAATCCTCCGTCCTCTCCCTTTCTCTGTGTGACATTACGTCAAAGCGCATTACACCAAATTTATGAATACTCAAAAGAAGGGTCTGAAATTTATTTACAATAATTCCGCTTTCAAGGCTTAAAAGCGGTATGAAAAACGTGTATTTTACGGCCTTTGTAAGTTTCCTATAATCAGACTGTTACAAAGTTGGTTGATAAAAGGTGCTTAATTGGGTTCTTAAAGGGCGTCTTTAAGAGGTCAAAAGGGCGTCTCTTGGAAGCCAATTAGGCGTCTTTTAGAAGCCAAAAGAGCATCTTTTGAAATGAAGGGAGTGAAATTTTATTACAAAATGAAGGGTAAAGGGGGATTTCCCCAGCTCCCATTGAGTTAATAATTAATCTCAATGGAAGTTGGATAAACTCTGTAAGGATCGAAATACTCGGTACAGCTATTAATCATGTCTTGGAGATTTGCCTTCACATTCTTTCGATAGAGCTCTTTTCCGTTGACGATAACTGTCACAGGCTTGTTCATGTCTATGAGTTCGCTATTCAGATAAATACGTAGCCTACCGCCCTTTGCATTTGTGTAGCTGCGGTTAAATCTCATTTCAATACCCCAATGCTTGTCTCTCTCAACAGCGGTGTATTCGACCTCTTTGATATTAATCTTCACCACATTGTTGTGGATATTCATGTCATAGTAAGTGCGATTCTGCGTAGGAGAGCTTAACACTTGTAGGTTGTAGAAGCCCGAACGATGTCGCCCATCCATGTCATAATCTTCCCAGAGAACCGTCTTTGGATAGGGATTACGAACGAAATTCTTTAGCCATGGAGTAGTGAGGTCGTATTTAATATGATGCTGCATGCCAGGCAATAGGTTGATGCGATGAACAAAGAGCGGACGCTTGTCGGTATCAAGCGGTCGTACCAACTGAGCAGAGTCAAATGCAATCTGCGTATAATAAGTTAGAATATTACGGTAGAAACCAGTGTCATCCGCTCCTGTGAGGAATGAAAAACCAATGTTAGCACAGTTTTCTACAGGTGCATTTTTCAATGGTTCGCCACCAGCCATTGGACCCGCTGCAGCCCAATAGTCGGCATAGAAAGAGGCAAGACGCTGACTGCCATAGCCCCCTTCAGATATACCGAAGACGTAGAGACGATTAGCATCAACATTACCCTCGACAAATGCTTGTCGGATAAGCTTCTCCCAAGCAAACTGCTTAGCTACTTGCCACCAGCGATAGTAGTCGCCTTCATTAGGAATCTGTGGAATGAAATAGAGAGAAGGACCATCTTGGAATCTGTTTCCTAAGATAAGTCCGGTCGCCCATTCATGTTCCTTTGGACCAGAACCATGCAGATAAAGGAACAACGGAAGCTTTCCTGCTGTGCTTCCCTTTATACCATAGTAGTAAGGCATGACAGCATTCTTTTCCAATGCTTCTGGCAAATTCCACGATGCTTTTACGCCCTTCTGCAAGTCTTCAGGCTTTGCAAGTTTCTGTTCATTCAACTCGCGATTCGCCTCACACCATGCTGCCCACACCATCTTTTGGTTTTGTGCGATATCTTTGTTCTTTATCAGTTGCTGTATATCCGTAGTATAAGTCTTGTTACGTTGAAAGGCATCCTTGCTTTTCTGTTCTTCATTCTGCTTCTTTTTAAGCGTTTGAAGGAAGTAGTTTTTCACCTTCTCCTGCATATTACTTCCCTGTGCGTGAGCGTTATTGGTGATAGCAGAGAGCGCGAGCGTCAAGCCCACAGCTGCGATAAAGTTCTTGATAGGTTTCATTGTCTGTATTTTTTTATTTGGGTTTACCCTTCTTTGAATGATTTAGGGTTGCAGACAAAGGTAAGCATTTTTAGAGAACTGTGCAAGAGTTGCAGCCTCACCCCCAGCCCCTCTCCGAATGGAGAGGGGAGTGATTACCGTGATACCCCTATAGAAGATACTAAAAGGTATAATATTAATCTATAATACCAATCAATCTTGTAGGGGATATCGGTGACTACTCCCCTCTCCATTCGGAGAGGGGTTGGGGGTGAGGCTTCTTCTTCTCCATTCGGAGAGGGATTGGGGGTGAGGCTGTTAGAATCCACCGAATCCACCGCCCATAGGAGGACGACCGCCACCGTTGCCAGAAGGACGACCATTTGGACGTGGACCCATACCAGGACCATTGCGGTCGAAGTCTGGACTATCCTTTGGTTTAGGCATAGCGTTCTTACCACCAAAGAGGTTCAAACGGTAGGTAGCACGCAGCATGATATAGCTGTTAATACTATTGTATTCAGTATCTGTACGGCTCATAGAGTTGATGACACGTGAGAGGTTGCTCTGCTGACGTAAGATGTCATAGAACTGCAAACTGAAGGTCAGTGCATTGCCTTTCAACATACTCTGTGAGATTTGCGCATTCCAAAGTAGCTCATTGGTGTTCAATGAGGCATCGCTATATCCACGACGACTGTTCTGGTGAAGGTCGGTCGAAATGCTCATGTTCCAAGGGAGGTTAAGACTCAACGTACCACCATATGCAAACTGCCATGTACGTAGATTGCTCATACTCTGAAGATTATTCTTCGTGTTCGTATAATCTACTGAACCGTCTAACTCCAGTTCTAACCAAGAGGTACGATAGCTGGCAGCGAGTCGTTCTCCTAAGGTCAATGACTTCGTTATATTCTTCTCTAAGTTGCTTGTTCTGTTAAGCTGCAGATAGCTGACGTAACGATTGAAGTTAGCACGCGTAAAGGTGTGGAGATTCCATACGCCAGCAGAGTCGATACTTGTGTTATACATCAATCCTGCATCAGCATCCCAGTTACCATTTACGTTCACTGGCCGTATCGTACGTGCACCTGTGATCGCATCGTAGGTCACACTGTTGCCAATTGCATTTCGTGTCGTTGAGAAGTTCGCGAAAGTCATCAGCGCCTGTGAATGACTCTGCTTGTACGTGTTATAGAACAAGCGGAAGTTATTGGTGAAGGCTGGCTTCAAACCAGGGTTACCAACTGAAATATTCTGTGGGTCAGTGTTGTCGACGATACTCAACAGCTGACTCATCGTAGGTTGAGTGATAGTACCCTTATAATTGATACGCAGATTGCTCTGCTCGCTGAACTTATAACGGAAGTCGAAATTAGGACTCCAGTTGAATACAGTGCGCGCTGTGTCAACGTGTACCCCGAGGTAATCCTGCATGTAAGTAGAGTGCTGTGGCTGGAACATCACACCCACGTTCATCTTCCACTTATCACGAATCATTCGCATCATCACCTGCATGTCGTGTGTATAGGTGCGATACTCAGAGTAACGACTCAAGTTATCATCGAGATAGCTTGCCAAAGGATTGGTCAGCAGTCCGAGATAATTGTCCCATGAACGATAAGCTGGTTGCAGACTACCGAAGGTTCCTGAAGGCATAGCAGAGAGATCGTAGGTGTCACGGTCGCTCTTTGAGAAGCCATACTTAAACTGATAGCTGAACTGCAGGTAAGTCTTGCGGGCTATTGGCTCGCTATAAGTAGCCTGTAGGGCATAGTCCCAACTCTTTGTTGGCATAAGGTTGTAACGATAGGCACGATAAGTAGAGTCGTTCCCGAGTGCATCTTGCAACTGGAAATACTGAATATCTTGCGTTGAGAAGGTCTTTGAATCCGAATCACTATAGTTACCATCTACGCGCAAAGTAACGTTTCTTCCGTTGCTTGAGAGCTTGCGATTCACCTGCAGCATAGCACCCAAAGCGGTGGTATTACCATAACTTATGGTCATATTACGCTGTGTATTCACCATCGTTCCCAATGCTTTCAGCTGTGCGATAGAGGCTGCTGACAATGGATCATCAACTGTTTCGTATGGGTCAGCGTTATAGGCAGCAGAAGAACTAACCACCTGTCCGTCGTTCTTAGTGAGTCTGATGTTTGGTCGGAACATAATATTCCATACAGAGTCAGGTCGCCACTCCAAGCGGAAACGGCCGTCCCAAGAGTTCGTTCTGGTGTATTCTTGTGCGAGACGGTTGGCAAATGAGCCCTGACTTGCTACGAAGTTCTCACTTGATACACGTGTATTCAGGTCGCCATTAGAGTGGTTCCAACGCACACTACCATCCCACTGCAGGGTGTTCCCATTGTCATAATTCATGTTCAGACCCACCATCTTGGTCGCATTCAATCCCTGTCTTACGCCACCGAAACCGCCACGTGGACCACCACCGAAGCCCATGTCGTTGACATTATTGGCTGATGCAAAGCCCATCATACGGAACTTATTGTTGAAATAAGCGCCCATCGCCTTCTCTGAATAGCGGTTATGCGTACCGATACCGAGGTCAATATTAGAGAATAAACCCTTGTTCATTCCCGCTTTGATACCAAAGTCGAGTACAGTTGACTCGTTACCATCATCGATACCCGTCACACGACTCAAGTCACTCTTTTGGTCGTAAGCCTTAATAGTTTGTACGATAGAGGTAGGGAGATTCTTCATCGCGGTCTTGGTATCGCCCACCATGAACTCCTTTCCATCAACAAGTATCTTCTTAACTTCCTTACCATTAATCTTAATGGTTCCATCACTCGACACTTCCGCACCAGGTAATCTCTTTACAAGAGCCTCAATCGTCGAACCTTCTGGTACGCGATAAGCCGAAGCATTGTACTGGAAGGTGTCGGCTTTTACGACAACTTTCGGTGCACTTGCCACAACTTTCACCTCTTTCAAAGTGCGTGAGTCTACTTGGAAGTCTAACTGACCCACTGCCACATCCTGCTCATTGGCAATGGTAATGTTCTGAAAAATAGTCTTGTAACCTACATAAGATGCTTTCAAGATGAATCGTCCATTGCTCGGAGCCGTAATCTTAAAGCTTCCTGCTTCATCTGATGTGGCACCAACAACATAGCTACTGTCCTGCTTCAACAGCTGAACAACAGCAAATGGTACCTTCTCTTTTAACTCTCCATCGTAGAGTGATCCTGTAATTGTTCGGTTCTGTGCCAGCATCGATATAGAGCCAGTCAGCAGAAGAACAAATGTCAACAGTCTTTTTACCATAAGTTTATTGTTAATTTCTAAATCTTGTCGTTGAACGATATATATGACGACGAGAATGTGATAAGGTTTAATGCAGGTTAATATTTTATTGAAAAAAGATTTCAAGATGCTTATATATAAGAGGTGTTTGGAGTTTAGGGCAGAATGTTATTGGTTCTTTAGTGGTGCTGAAGTCATTTGATAGTAAACAACTTGCAAACACTGCACACGGAGTAAGTGATGTGCGCAAAAACATTGATTTGAGTATTAAAGTGTGTGAAATAACTATGTAATTCTATGTTTGTGTAAAAAGAAAAGGCGTATTTTTGTATTGAATATTAAAGGAGAAAGCTTATGAGACAGAATATTATTATATCAAAACAGTTCAAGCGTGAATTGGCAACAGCCATCTCAGAATGTGAGAAGGATAAGATCTTTGTACTCGTTGATGAGACGACACATGAGAAATGTTGGGAACTTATCAAGGATGATTTCTGTCTGAAGCAGGCACAAGTAATTACGATTGGTACGACTGATAGCAGTAAGACGCTTGACACGTTGGCTTCTGTATGGGAAGCATTGCAGCAGGGAGGAGCCACACGCCACTCACTGTTGATAAACCTTGGTGGTGGTATGGTGACCGATCTTGGTGGTTTTGCTGCCTCAACCTTCAAGCGTGGAATCAATTTTATTAATATTCCAACTACATTGCTTGCGATGGTAGATGCCAGTGTGGGTGGTAAGACGGGTGTGAACTTCGGAGGATTGAAGAATGAGATTGGCGTGTTTAGTGAGGCTGATGTCGTTCTCCTTAACACCGAATGGCTTAAAACACTCGATACGGAAAACATCCGAAGTGGTTATGCTGAGATGTTGAAACATGGTTTGATAGCTGATGAAGCAATGTGGGCAGAGCTGATAAACTTTAATCTTGCACAGCCAGACTTACAGCAATTGAGCGGAATGCTTTGTAAGAGTGTGCAGGTAAAGGAGTGTATTGTTCAGGAAGACCCACATGAAAAGGGTATTAGAAAGGTATTAAATCTCGGACATACTTTTGGTCATGCTTTTGAGTCATGGTCATTAGAAAAGAATCCAATTCTTCATGGTTATGCAGTGGCTTTCGGCTTGATAGCTGAGCTTTATCTGTCTGTTGTGAAGACTGGCTTCCCAACGGAACGTATGCGTCAGACGGTCAACTTCATTCGTGAGTATTATGGCACATTAGCTATTACATGTAATGATTATCCTAAACTCATTGAGTTCATGCACCATGATAAAAAGAATCGTGGTAATGAAATCAATGTTACGCTCTTAGGTGGTATTGGTGATGTCCGTATCAACCAGTCTGTCAGTGAGGATGAAGTTAAGGAAGCCCTTGACTTTGTGCGTGAGGGGTAAGTAAAGGGTATTGGGCTAATAAGGCTAATAAGGCTAATAAGACTAATAAGGCTTAAGCCTAATCACCAATCTTATCCTATTAGCACTCCCCTCCTTTGGAGGGGTCGGGGGAGGCTTTTTACACCCCCTCTTCCTCTGCCTTCTCCAACTCACTCTTTGGCTGTTGTTGTGGCTGGTCGCTTGGTGTATCAAGTTGTGTAGCCTTACTGATTCGCATGCGGCTCATATTATCGATGGTTACATCCAATGGTACATACTCATCGCTCTTTGGATCAGGTGAACCCACACTTGCACCAAAGTAGAGTTTGTTACCCTCTGCACGGTCGAACATGAAACCAATCAGTGCGCCATCCTTACCATATTGGTTATCAGTGTATTCTCTAAAATCATCTTTCGTAAGTGTACGCTCATAAAAAGATGAACCATCTTGACGAAGAATCTGTACTTGGAACTTGTTATCGTAGTATTTACGTCCGTCTTCATCACTGACGATTGACAATGACTTGTCTGCAAAGCGGTGGATACGAATCGTATAGGTACTACCCATCCATTCTATCTTCTTCTCATATTTGAAGTCGGTCATTGGCTGTGGACCGCTTGGTACCTTTGGTTTAGGTGCTATCTTGGTGATAATATCGTTTGATTTCTTTTCTTGCTTGCAGGCTGTGATACCAAAAAGTATCAAGCCCAAGCTTAATAATTGAAATATCTTTCTTGTCATAATGCGTAATTCTTGTACGCAAAAGTACGTATTTTCTTTGAACCCTGCAAGAATGAAGTGTAAAAGATAGCTTTTCAAGTGGGGTAACGATACCGGATTATAAGGATATGGATAGGATATAAAGAGGTAGATTCTCTATTTCCTGAGATCGCTAATCAAACATGAATCTCTCATTAGTATGCTCAGCATAAAGTCACTATTAAAATGGTGTTGACCCTGCGCACCAATGGTGCGGACGCTCCACACCGTTGGTGTTAGGCGTCAACACGTAGCTTATCGATGCTAATGAGTTAGGATGAAAATGCTGGATATAAAAAAAGGATGCACGAAATGTGCATCCTAAAGAGATTTTATTGAGAAACAACCTGTTACACAATGAGTGAAAAGACCACCTTAGGCGTCTTTGATGCACTCCTTTAGTAAATTGATAAACTTCTCTTCACCCAATCCTGAACGCTCAGAAGCGGTGCGGACAGTAGCTTTCTTGAGAATCAACTTACCCAATGGTGTGTTTAGCATTTTGAAAGATGGATAGCGAGAAGCGAGTTCTTTCTTCAGATTTGGATAAGCTGTAAAGAGGTCTTTCAGACGTGTGTCTGGTGTTATCTCAATAGGAGTGTCTGATTGTGCAGCAGACGCTTCGTCGTCTTCATTGTCAGAAGGAGTAGTGTTTGCAGCACTTTCCTCTTCTTTTCCAGCCCATGTCAGCAAGGTCTGTGAACCTGTCAACTCACGGATATGTGTGCAATCCTGCATCATCTCGAGTACACCACGGAAGCGACCTTCTGCATCGCGCACAGCAAAGTAAACGATGTAGATAAACACTTCTGGCTTGTTAATCCAGAACTCGGCTTTATCTTGTTCGCCACTACGGAATTTCTCTACGATTTCCTCAACGATGTGTACACTCTTACGTGGGTGGCAGTTAGACACCTGTCGTCCGATAACATTCTTCGATCTTGGGAAGATACGATGGTCGGTATCTGAATAGAACTTCACCAATTCGTTCTCGTCTACGAAAGAGATGTCTACTGGCAGATGCTTATAGATAAGGTTTATCTGCTCTAAGGTCAGCTTACCTGTTGCCACATCCAACTCCTGCTGTGGTCCTGCAGAGTAGCCATACTTGCTGAGCAATGCCTGCAGGTCTTCTGCAAAGCCCTTTTGAGGTGTTGAGTGTTGAGTGTTGGGTGTTGATGGTGTGTCTACTTTGAAGAAGGCAAAACCAATCTCTTGGTCGCCCGACTTCATGTCCTCAAACTCCTCTGCCGAGATAAGAGCGTATGAAGTAGGGTAGAGGATAGTCTCCTCCTTTTCCATCAAGTCGCGTGCATAGGCGATAAGCTCATTTTGTTTAGCGATGAAAGCTTCATCTTCGCCAGCCTCTAAGAGTCGGAGTGAATCCTTAATCTCATCACGAACGATGTCGTCAAAGTTCCACATTGTTGTCGTTGGGCGGTCGAATCCTTTCTTCTCCAAAAGTGGATAGAGCTGATTCTGCTTACGGTGATAGTGGATAGGATACTGACGAATCTGGTCGTAGAGTTCTAACCACTGGTTTTTAATGACAGGATATTGTACAAGATCCTCGACCGCAAGGAGCAGTCTTCGCATCTCGTCATTCTCTTTATAATAATGTGAGAGTGGGTGATCCTCTGGTACATCAGGGCGGCTGTAGTCCATGAAACCTTCAACGAGTTCAATAATCTTGCGCATGTCTGCACGGATACACTCGTCGTCCTCACGCGACTTCATGTTTTGTTCGATGAAGGCAAGGTGATAAGGGCGAATCTTTCCTATCTTTGTCTTCATCACTTCGCGTGCCTCTTCTAATGAGAGCTGTCCTGTTTCATACTTTTCTTCAAGCTCAAGCATTGCCTGCATTTTCTCCATCTCAATTGCTGGGAGAAAGTCTTTCATCTTATTTGCCATAACTTTGTTACTGATTTTTATTATTTCTAATGCAAAGATACTGAGTTATTGGGAAATACAAAGATAACATATGTTACCTTATTTAGTTAAATAATGATAATTTGTTATTTGGATTTATGTAATGGTTTGAATGATTAATGTTTTACCTTCTATTATTTCTTTACTTTCCCATAATTTATTATCTTTGCCATAGTTTCGTTGGATAAATTATTTTAGGGATAATTTATGACCTTCTTGTGCATGAGAGAAAAAAACCGAAAGCTCGGACTTTATCTATCGTCACAAGAAATAGAAAGTTTGACCTCTTTAGACATTACAACAGATAACGTATAAGAAAAAAGTATGGGACTACAAACAAAACGCCTGCTATTGAGAGCGTGGAAAGAAAGCGATGCTGAAGCATTATACAAATATGCTCGGAATCCAAACGTTGGTCTGATTGCTGGTTGGCCACCGCATACAAGTGTAGAGAACAGTCGTGAGATTATAAAGGTAGCATTCTCTGCTCCTGAAACCTATGCGGTTGTGTTGAAAGAAACAGGTGAAGCTATCGGTTGCGTTGGAATAATGGCTGTAAGAAGTGAAGTCAAAAGCGCAGATATGGCAGACAACGAGTGTGAGATAGGTTATTGGATTGGTGAACCCTATTGGGGACAAGGCTTGATACCTGAAGCCGTAAACGAATTGCTTCGGTATGCGTTTGAGGACTTAGGGAAAACTACAGTTTGGTGTGGGTACTACGATGGCAACGAGAAATCAAAACGAGTACAAGAGAAATGCGGATCCGTTTACAGTCATACAGAAGGCAATAAACCTGTTCCAATGTTAAATGAGGTTCGCACAGAACATTTTACTAAAATCACTTTAGACGATTGGAAGAAACTGCGTCGGTAGTTTGAAATAAATTACAAAAGAGGTTATGACAAAAATAAACTTAATAATTATGCTTTTCCTTGTCGTATTTATGATTCACGAATACGAGGAAATTATTATGTTTAGGCGTTGGATTGACAGGAATAGGGGAGAATTGAGAAAACGATTTCCTAAAATCGAGTCGTTCTTTACTCGACATGGACCTTTCGATTATTCCACTTCCACCTTTGCCGTTGGAACTGCTCACGAGTTCATACTTGTTTCTGTTGTTTCGTTTTGCTCGGTTTGGACAGGTCAATATCAATTGTGGTTTGCTGCATTGACAGGATATTCCGTTCACTTGTTAATGCATATCGTACAGTGGATTGTATATCGAAAGTATGTGCCAGTTATCATTACAAGCCTCCTAACATTGCCTTACTGCATCTATTCTTTTGTTGAATTCTCAAAAGTAACAGTTCTATCCTTCTCGCAAATGGTTTTATGGGCAGTTATTGGTATTGTTCTTACCATACTAAGCGTGTTTTCTGCATTCTTCTTTATGGATAGGTTTCAACGTTGGGAAGAAGGTAATAAATAAGAAATAAATGATGGAAGAATATTATAAGATAAACAAAGAAGCGTGGAATGTAAGAACAAGAAATCAGTTGTATTCTTCCTCATAAATTTATTATCTTTGCCATAATTTCTATGTAATATTCATAGCATTATGATTAAGTTTTGCAAAAGCATTATGTATAGGGATAATAATTATACCAGAATTGTTGGAAAAGAATATGATAACGAAAACATTGTTTTGCCCTGATATTCTTCTGTAATTCATTAAAAATAGTTGAGAATATGACTTGTAATGTTACAGAAATGTGGATTATAATCAGATTATTTGTAACTTTGCAAACAGATATATCAAAGTTTATAAAGTTATGAAAGGATTAGGAATTAGTGAAAGGAACTGCTATCTGCTTATTAATTGTAGGATAGGATTAAGTCCATCTAAATAAACTTGCTAAGATTATTATGAAGCAAAAGAAACATTATGAAGGATTGACTGACACAGAGGTGTTGAAGAGTCGTGAGCAATATGGGGCTAATGTGCTAACACCCCGAGAGAAGGAACCACTATGGAAACAGTTCTTGGAAAAGTTTGAAGACCCACTGATTATTATTCTGCTTATTGCGGGTTTTCTCTCTATTGCTATCTCTTGTTGGGAGTATTGGGGCCTTCATGTTGAAGATGGCGCAGCCGTTTTCTTCGAACCAGTCGGTATATTCCTCGCTATCTTCTTGGCTACGACGATTGCTTTCTTCTTTGAATTAAAAGCGGATAAAGAGTTTGCTATTCTCAATCAAGTGAACGATGAAGAGGAGGTAGAGGTTATCAGAAATGGAAATACAACAACTGTTGCTAAAAAAGATATTGTAGTTGGCGATATTGTTATTATCAATACGGGTGCTGAGATTCCTGCTGACGGTAGGTTGTTGGAGGCTATCTCATTGCATGTTGATGAGTCTACACTGAATGGAGAGAGCGTACCTGCCTATAAATCGGTAAAAGAAGAGGAGTTTGAAAAGGATGCTTCATACGCTACGAACCAGGTGTTACGTGGTACGAAGGTAATGGAGGGGCATGGTATCTTTCAGGTTGAGGCTGTAGGCGATAGGACTGAAAATGGTAAGGTGTTTGAGGCTGCACAAATTGATGATAGCGTTAAAACACCTCTTAGTGAGCAACTTGATGGACTGAGTGTGCTTATTACTAAACTAAGTTACGTCTTTGCAGGACTTATCATTGTAGGTAGATTAATGGTGTTTTTCCATTGGAGTCCTATTGTTTGGACCTTAACCATTCCTACAATCGTATTTTTTTGGCTTGTTATCACGAAGTTTGATGGTTGGAAATGGTATTCGAAAACAATTAGCACTATAGCGTATTTCTGTATTCTGATGGCGTGTGTGATTGTTTTCCACGATTGCCTTATGCCTGATAAGAGTATGGCAGGATTGCTTGCTCATGCACTGAATACAATGATGATTGCCGTTACATTGATTGTTGTTGCAGTGCCAGAAGGCCTTCCTATGGCTGTGACGTTGAGCTTGGCTTATAGTATGCGCCGAATGATGAAGACCAATAATCTTGTACGTAAGATGCATGCGTGTGAGACAATGGGGGCTACAACAGTTATCTGTACGGATAAGACGGGTACGCTGACGCAGAATCAGATGCGTATTTATCAAACTCAATTCTATGCTTTAGCTAATCAGACATTAGATGATGGTCTTGCTTCTTGTTTGTTGAAAGAGGGGATAGCTGTCAATTCTACTGCCTCAATAGATTATACGGATGCAAGTAATCCTAAGGTTTTGGGCAATCCTACTGAAGGAGCATTACTACTTTGGTTGAAGGATAATCAGGTTTCTTATCAGGAACTGAGAGAGGCTGTGCAGGTTATTGATGAACTCCCTTTTACTACGGAACGGAAGTATATGGCAGTGCTTGTAAACTCTGCTTTGATGGAGGATAAGCAGATTCTCTATGTGAAGGGTGCGCCAGAGATTGTCTATGGTCTTTGCAAACAAACTGATTGTAATGTGCCGAAAGAGGAGATTGAACATCAGTTGGAAGGCTATCAGGAGCAGGCTATGCGAACTTTGGGCTTTGCCTATCAGATTATAGATCGTAAGACAGAGGTCTTTAAGGATGGACGGGTTGTTGCTGATAATCTAACTTTTCAGGGTATTGTCGCAATTAGCGACCCTGTGAGAAGTGATGTGCCTGGGGCTGTGGCTGAATGTATGAAGGCGGGTATTGATGTGAAGATAGTTACAGGTGATACCGCAAGGACGGCAAAGGAGATAGGTAGACAAATTGGCTTGTGGACAAGTAATGATACGGATAAGAATATTATTAGTGGTCCTGACTTTGCTGCTCTTTCTGATGATGAATTGGATAAGCGGGTGAAGGATCTGAAGATTATCTCTCGTGCTCGTCCGTTAGATAAGAAACGTCTTGTGGAATCATTGCAGCGTTGTAATGAGGTGGTCGCTGTTACGGGAGATGGAACCAACGATGCACCTGCGCTACAAGCGGCTCATGTGGGACTTTCGATGGGTGATGGTACTTCTGTTGCTAAGGAGGCTTCGGATATTACGATTATCGATAATTCTTTTAGTAGTATTGGTAAGGCTGTGATGTGGGGACGTTCGCTTTATCAGAATATACAACGTTTCTTACTCTTTCAGCTAACCGTCAATGTTGCGGCTTGTTTCCTCGTACTTGCTGGTGCGTTTATGGGTACGGAATCTCCGCTGACGGTAACGCAGATGCTGTGGGTAAATCTTATTATGGATACCTTTGCTGCAATGGCGTTGGCTTCTTTACCTCCGTCAGAGAAAGTGATGAAGGATAGTCCACGTGATAGGAATGCCTTTATTATCAATCGTTCTATGGGCTGGAATATCATTGGTGTGGGTGGTTTCTTCTTTGTGCTGCTATTGGTTTTGCTCTATATATTTGAGCATGCTGATATTACTGCATTGAGAGATATTCTTCATTTGCAGCTTGGTGAGGT
Source organism: Prevotella melaninogenica ATCC 25845 (assembly GCF_000144405.1). NCBI lineage: Bacteria > Pseudomonadati > Bacteroidota > Bacteroidia > Bacteroidales > Prevotellaceae > Prevotella > Prevotella melaninogenica. Next base: position 965,164 of record NC_014371.1, on the reverse strand, counting down.
TAATGGACTTAGCCCATATGAGCTGACTTTGATTTTTACTATCTTTGTGATGACGCATTTCTTTTATCTGTTCAATGCGCGTGCTTTTGAAACTGGACGTAGTGCGCTTCATTTTAAGGGGTGTCGTGGATTGCTCTTTATTATCTCAATTATCTTCATTGGACAGATTGCGATGGTGGAACTTCCTATTCTGCAGAAGTTCTTTAATATCGTTAAGGGTGGTCTATCTTTTGAAGATTGGGCTATCATCTTGATTGGTTCCTCTTTAGTCTTATGGGTTAGAGAGGTTTGGCATTTGATAAAGTCGTCTAAAGAATAACTGAATGGGGGGATGCCCCCTTTTGTGAGTGATTGAACATTTTGATGGAATTGTCCATGGTGCTGTGATTACAGAAAGTTTTATCGTGGATTGATATATATAATAAGGTGTAATACGGTTTATTTCCTCTCTAACGAAGAAAAAACACTTTTTCGATAAAATTTTCTCTCAAAACATTTGGAGATTACACAGAAAGTCTATAACTTTGCATTCGCTTTACAAAACAAGCCACCTGGCAAGTTACTTAAAGCAGTAAAGAAAGAGTTCTTTGAAAAGATTTACATAAACAGAGAAGTAGTACAAGAAGCGTCTGTTTGATTTTATATCAAATGGATGGGTAAAAGAAACGAACCGATCAATTCATTGTCCCTGCTTTTGAGGCATCGCCTCAAAACTAAAGGAACAAAAGAAAAGGTGCTTTTTACTTGATACTTTTAGGATAAGCGTTCTGAAACAGAGATTACTCGGTGGAGTGCTTGGGGATATTGGTATTCATTATCACCTATCACTTATCACCAACACATATTTTACAATGGAGAGTTTGATCCTGGCTCAGGATGAACGCTAGCTACAGGCTTAACACATGCAAGTTGAGGGGAAACGGCATTGAGTGCTTGCACTCTTTGGACGTCGACCGGCGCACGGGTGAGTAACGCGTATCCAACCTTCCCATTACTGTGGGATAACCTGCCGAAAGGCAGACTAATACCGCATAGTCTTCGATGACGGCATCAGATTTGAAGTAAAGATTTATCGGTAATGGATGGGGATGCGTCTGATTAGCTTGTTGGCGGGGTAACGGCCCACCAAGGCAACGATCAGTAGGGGTTCTGAGAGGAAGGTCCCCCACATTGGAACTGAGACACGGTCCAAACTCCTACGGGAGGCAGCAGTGAGGAATATTGGTCAATGGACGGAAGTCTGAACCAGCCAAGTAGCGTGCAGGATGACGGCCCTATGGGTTGTAAACTGCTTTTGTATGGGGATAAAGTTAGGGACGTGTCCCTATTTGCAGGTACCATACGAATAAGGACCGGCTAATTCCGTGCCAGCAGCCGCGGTAATACGGAAGGTCCAGGCGTTATCCGGATTTATTGGGTTTAAAGGGAGCGTAGGCTGGAGATTAAGTGTGTTGTGAAATGTAGACGCTCAACGTCTGAATTGCAGCGCATACTGGTTTCCTTGAGTACGCACAACGTTGGCGGAATTCGTCGTGTAGCGGTGAAATGCTTAGATATGACGAAGAACTCCGATTGCGAAGGCAGCTGACGGGAGCGCAACTGACGCTTAAGCTCGAAGGTGCGGGTATCAAACAGGATTAGATACCCTGGTAGTCCGCACAGTAAACGATGGATGCCCGCTGTTGGTACCTGGTATCAGCGGCTAAGCGAAAGCATTAAGCATCCCACCTGGGGAGTACGCCGGCAACGGTGAAACTCAAAGGAATTGACGGGGGCCCGCACAAGCGGAGGAACATGTGGTTTAATTCGATGATACGCGAGGAACCTTACCCGGGCTTGAATTGCAGAGGAAGGATTTAGAGATAATGACGCCCTTCGGGGTCTCTGTGAAGGTGCTGCATGGTTGTCGTCAGCTCGTGCCGTGAGGTGTCGGCTTAAGTGCCATAACGAGCGCAACCCCTCTCTTCAGTTGCCATCAGGTTAAGCTGGGCACTCTGGAGACACTGCCACCGTAAGGTGTGAGGAAGGTGGGGATGACGTCAAATCAGCACGGCCCTTACGTCCGGGGCTACACACGTGTTACAATGGCCGGTACAGAGGGACGGTGTAATGCAAATTGCATCCAATCTTGAAAGCCGGTCCCAGTTCGGACTGGGGTCTGCAACCCGACCCCACGAAGCTGGATTCGCTAGTAATCGCGCATCAGCCATGGCGCGGTGAATACGTTCCCGGGCCTTGTACACACCGCCCGTCAAGCCATGAAAGCCGGGGGTGCCTGAAGTCCGTGACCGCAAGGATCGGCCTAGGGCAAAACTGGTGATTGGGGCTAAGTCGTAACAAGGTAGCCGTACCGGAAGGTGCGGCTGGAACACCTCCTTTCTGGAGAGGATGCTTATTAGTTGATTTAGTTGATAAGTATTTAAGTATACATGTCAAGAAGTTAACGGTAATCAAGGAAATAAAAGAACCTTTGGTTCGTTTTTCTTCTTGTACTCACTGCACTCTGTTTTAAGAATAAGAGAAAGGAAGTCTGGCATGAGAAGCCGCAGTGCTTTCTTCCAACTCAGTCCTATAGCTCAGTTGGTTAGAGCGCCACACTGATAATGTGGAGGTCGGCAGTTCAAGTCTGCCTGGGACTACACATCGGCGTTAAGCCAATGTGTA